>CAZCEG010000152.1:0-5905 GCA_964497275.1 uncultured Oceanicaulis sp. | reverse complement strand
CGGCATAAAGATCGAGATCCCCGTCATTATCGACATCGATCCAGCTTGCCTGCCGGCTGAAGCGGCCGGGTATCGCAAGCCCCCTCGCCTCGGCTTCCTCGGTGAAGTGCCCGCCCTCATTCACGTAGAGATAGCTGCGGGTCGGGTTGGGAAACACGCTCGAGCCGGCGATCAGATCAGGGTAGCCATTGCCGGTGAAATCGCCCCAGGCCAGCCCGCGGGTCTCCTCGATCTGCGTGGGCAGCCCCACCTCGGCGCTCACATTGGCAAACACCCCGTCTACCTGCCGGTAGAGGATGATCCCGTCATCCTTGGTCGATACGAGGAGGTCGAGCTGACCATCCAGGTCGAAATCGGCCCACGCAACCGCGAGCGATCCGGCAATAGCAAACTCCTCGGCCTGAACCGGGTCGAAGCGTTGCTCCTCCATCGCCATTGCCACCGGCGCTGCCGACAGCCAGAGCGCGCATGCCCATCCGTTGCGAAGCTGCGTCATGACAAGATCCTCAATTGGCACTCGGGCCGAAAATCGTCCGGGTGACGGTGTTCTCTTCGACCTCCTCACGCTGAAGCCAGAGCGTGCGGAACTCATTGCGCGAGAGCATGTCCAGCTGGTCGCTATAGTGGGCGGTGCCGGGCTGGCGTGAATTGCCATAGCTCATCAGACCGATGGCTCTGACAGGATCAGAGAACTCCACCAGCGACACCCAGGTCTCGCCATGCACCGGCGTGCGGCGGCCAGACCCGTCCAGCGGCGACCAGGTATGGACCCGGAAAATCCCCAGATTGCCGTACCCGCCATGACCTGGCACATCGACATCCTCAATAGTGAAGCGCGACACATCGCCCAGCGGACGATCCAGCGCGTCATAGCGCTCAATCGTCAGGGCAGCCGCGCGCCGGAGCATCTCCACCGCATTTGCCGGATCACGAAGGCCGCGCGGCGTGTTCAGCGGATCGTCCATCGAAAACGGGACGGCATAGTTGTGCTGATCGGTAAAATTGTTCGGCGCAAACTGGCGGGCCCACTCCTCGAACAGGAGCGCGCCGCGGCTGTCGGCATTGAAATGCCTGTCCCAGCCTTCGAGCAGTTCGACCGCCTCAAGGAGGGTTCCCTCCGGAGAGGACTGACGCGCCGCCTCGAGAAGCTCGTCCAGCACCCGCTCGGTCAGCAATGCATAGGTGGACAGCTTCAGCTCGGTGAACTCTTCAAAGCTGATCTGATCGCGTTCGGCGATCATGCGCACCGAATTCTGCGCCCGTGCCGATAGCGGCGTCACCTGCGCCATGTAGGATGGGAAATCCTCCGGCGTGTAAGGGACCGGCCAGCTGGCGACCCAGGGCGGATCATTGGCGTTCTGGACGAAGCCGCTGGCGGGATTGGTCGCCCTTGGCAGATCGCTATAGGGGTGCACTTCGTCCCAGAGATAATCGGAGCTGTCGCCCGGAACGAGCCCGCTCCAGAAATCCATGTCTCCACTGGCCCGGCGCGGCACTATGCCGTTGAAAATATATTCGATATTTCCGTCGCGATCCGCGTAGACGATGTTGAAGGTCGGGATCTGCAGCCGCTCCATCACTTGCTGGAACTCGGCAAAGCTGCGCGCCCGCATCATGTCGAAATACTGTTCGAGCACGCCGGGCCGGTCCAGCCCTGCCACGCGCAGCGCGACATGCGCACCATCAGGACGTTCAAAGACAGGTCCATGAACGGAGTGCCGCACGGTGATTGCTTCTTCAAGAAGGCTGCCATCGTCCTGGCGGATCAGGATGGACGTCTCACGAGTCTCGAAGTCCAGCGTCTGCCCGTCAAACACATAGCCGTCGCCGTCGAGGGTCAGGAGATAGCTCGTTGAGCCGACCACACCGTTGACCGTGTTGGAGATGCCACGCTCCTGATTGAACGCGAACCGGATGACCGGCAGGCCGACCTGTGTCGCGCCATAGATTTCAAAATCGGGCCCGACCATGTGGGCCTCGTAATAGGTAAAGAAGCCGGCGCCCCACGGCAGGTGCGGGTTAGCCAGCAACATCGTGTTGCCGCTCTGCGAGCGCGAGGGCGCAATCGCCCACGTATTGGACCCGTCACGCTCCGCGCCTGTAATGCGCGGGGCCTGCGCCCCGATCACGCGGGCGGGGTTCGCGACATAGACAAAATTCATCAGGCGGTGGGCATGGGCCACCACGTCCACACCGCTCACCGGCAGGACGACTGCCAGCTCGGGATTAATTGCATCGGGGAAGGCCTCGGCATACTCGTTGATGCCGCGCGCGAAGGCATCAAGGTTCTGTCTGAACTGATCTGACTGGGCCGCATACCAGACTTCCGCACGTTCAGGCACGCCATTCATGGCAAGCCAGCGGGCGGTCTCGGCATAGTCCTCGCCCCAGTATTCCGCGCCGCGTGCGCGCGCCTCGCCATAGAGACGCAAGACAATGTCGCTGTGGCTATGAGCCTGCGCCCAGCCGAAGCCGTAGAAGACAGAGGCCTGATCCTCGCCGTAGATATGGGGCACGCCATAGCTGTCCCAGAGGATTTCCCCGCCCGCGAGCCCGGCGGGGGTGCTGTCCGCAGACGGCTCTGGCGGCGTGCAGGCCGTAAGCAGGGTGAACGCCAGTAGCGGCGCGAGCGCCATCGTCAATCGTTGCCGGGCCAAAGTCTGCCTCCCCTCGTGCATTTTTTTATGAAGCGTATGGCCCCGCACTCGGGAATGCGGGGCCATCGGTGCGGCGCTTACCAGTTGTAGGCACCACGCACGTACCAGGAACCGCCGGTGAAGCCGAACGGAGCCAGGCCATTATAGAAGCCGGCACCGAAGGCATTGGGCGCGCCGGTACGCTCGGGATAGACGTTGGTGGCGTTATTGGCGCCTGCCATCACGTTGAACCGCTCGGTCAGCGCTACGCCCAGCTCGAAGTCATAGATCCAGCGTCCCGGCTGGAACTGGTCATTGGCCGGATTGGTGGCGTTCTGCACCGTAAAGTCACCAAAGCGGGTAGCCCTGACGCTGGCCGAATACCGGCCGAGGCTCCAGTTGATGCCGCTGGTAAGCTTGGAGTCCGGGATCGACGTGGTCAGGCTGCTTTGCCGGTTACGGTCGAACTGGTCAAACGCACCCAGAGGCGCAAGCTCGGGCGGATTGTCCCGGATGCCGGTGATCTCGGTGTCATTCCAGTTATAGCCGAGCGTGGTGCGGAAATCGCCAAACCCGGTGCTGAAATTGTACGACGCCACGACATCAACACCGCGCGTGCGCGTGTCGATAGCGTTGGTGTAGTACTGGCCGCTGATTTCCGGCGGCAGACCGTTGGCCACCAGAATGGCCTGGATGGCCTGACCCCGGTTCACACCCGGCGTTGCCGTGGGCTGGGTCGCCAGCGGCGAGAACAGCGAGCTGATCGCGATCCGGTTATCGATCTCGATCTGATAGGCATCCACTGTCAGCGTGAAATTGTCGAACGGCGTCGTGGTAAAGCCGAAGCTGAAATTGCGCGATTCTTCGGGCACCAGCGGCGTGGCCCCCAGCGCAATAGCCGCAGGCGAATCCACCGGAAGCGTCTTCAGCAGAAGCAGTTCGGTATTCCCGTCACCGGTCACGTCACGGAACTGGCTGGTGGTCGAGGCATAGGTCTGCTGGGCAAGGCCCGGGGCCCTGAAGCCGGTATTGTACGATCCGCGCAGCGCGAAATTCTCGAACAGCTGATACCGGCTCGCCACCTTGTAGATGATCGTGTCGCCAGCAGAGTCGTCGAAGTTCTCGTAGCGCAGCGCGCCGCCGAGGAAGAAGCGCTCCGTCGGGCTCCACCCAAGCTCGCCATAGACGTTCACGTTATTGCGTTCGCCAACACCAGCATCGGCTGGCTGGAAGCCTGGGCTTGCCTGTGCACCTGGGGTCAGCAACTGTCCGGCGAAGGGCTGTCCGGGCGGGCGCACATAGGTGCCCGCGATCCAGCTGGCCTCTTCACCTTCCTTGATCTCATAGCGTTCGCGGCGGAACTGGCTGCCAAACGAGACCTGAAGCTCACCGCCCGTTTCAAGGGCAAAGGCCCGGGTCACATCGAGCTGGGCATTGGCTTCAGACGAGCGCAACCCGCCGAGCTGGAACTCGGTCGGGCTCGTCGGCCCGAGGCTCACATTGAGCCCGCGCGTGCTTTCCCAGTCAGTGTCATTGACCCCGTAATTGAAGGACGCAACCCAGTCCCAGCCTGCCCCCGTGGTGCCAGAAACGCCTGCTGCCACTTCAAAATCGTCCTCATAGATCGAGGTGCGCGGGCGGAAGCCGTCAGGATAGACTTCCGGCAGTGCTTCGATCTGGAACGGGCGGCGGAACGTCCAGTCCAGATGGGATGTCCGGTTGCCATAGGTGATGAAGCTGAACAGCTCCAGCCCGTTATCGAGCGTGTAGCCGAAATTGCCGCCAAACGTGTGGGTGATCTGCGGGAAGCCACCAAAGTTCAGCGTGATCAGCCGGTCAATCGTCTGCTCGCGCGGGTCACGTACGCCTCCCGGCAGCAGCGGATAGAGATTGACCGTGTCCGGGATCGGCACGGCGCGGTTTGACCGCTCACGCACGCGGTAATCATAGGACAGGTTGGCAAAGCCCGACTGGCCAAGCTGGAAGCCCTGATTGAGCGACAGGTTCACAAACTCGCCGTCGCCCCGGTTGAAATTGCGCCCGCCCGTCAGGCTCGCCGAGCCACCGGAATCGGCCTCGTTGAGAATGATGTTGATGACCCCGGCAATGGCGTCAGAGCCGTACTGCGCAGCCGCACCGTCCCGCAGGATTTCCACCCGCCCGATGGATCCGGCCGGTATCATGTTCAGGTCAACGCCGGCCGACCCGTTATAGAGCGCCGAGACCGAGTTGATGAGCGAGGTCTTGTGACGGCGCTGGCCGTTTACCAGCACCAGGACCTGATCCGGGTTCAGCCCGCGAAGGCCACCCGTGGCGATGATCGTTGACGTACCCCCGCCCGCGCGCGTCGGGACGTTATAGGACGGGACGAGGAAGCGCACGGCTTCGTAAAGATTGGTCCGGCTTGCCAGCTCAAGGTCTTCTGCGGTGAAGACATCGATCGGGGTCGGGCTGTCTGTCACCGAACGCGGTCGCCCCCCGCACGCCGGTGACAATAAAACGTTCGATAGGATTAGCCGCCGGAGTTGCCGCATCCTGAGGCGGGGCCGGTTGCTGGACTGCAATGGCCGTTTCCGCACGCACATCTGTCGCCGCACCCGTTGCCACGGTGTTGGCAGCAGCAAGTACGTAAGCACCGGAGCCATCAAGGCGGGCTTCGTAGCCGGTGCCGTGCAGCAGGGCCCGCAAGGCCGCATCGGGAGCCATCTCGCCGTGAACGCGATTGCCCGTACGCCCTTCGAGCAGGTCCGCGCTGGCGACAATCACCTGCCGCGACTGCTGCGAGTACTGCGTGAGTGCGCGCGCTAGCGGCTGCTCATCAATGTTGAAGGACACCGGTACGGGATCGCTGCCTTGTGCAGCAGCTGCCGACATCGAAATTGCCAGAGCAGAGGCTGCACCTAGCAGACCAGCCTTTCTCCAATCAAAAAAAACCTCTCGAACGCATGACTATCTCCCCTTTGTTGGTCAGGCAGAGCGGAGTGCCCGATTTGCCTGACGACAGGGATATGACGTTCGGGTGACAGAAATTATCCAGAATTTCTTAACGCGGACGCGAGTTCCGTGCGCGCACCGCTTCTGGCCAATTCAATTACTTTATTAAAATCAGTGGATTATGTTTCCCTCGGGGAAATGACGATCCGGTCAGGCCGTGAGCGGTCGACCCGGATCGGATGGACAGCCTCCACCCCTGCGAGGAACTGGTCGATATCATTCACACCAAAGGCCGCCGTCAGACGCAGCTCTCCTATTTCAGGCGTGGTGAGAAT
>CAZCEG010000151.1:0-5968 GCA_964497275.1 uncultured Oceanicaulis sp. | reverse complement strand
GCAGACCTTCCCGGCGACCTATGTCGACGTGATCGGCCATACCGATTCCACCGGTGGCCGTGACCTGAACATGCGCCTGTCCGAACAGCGTGCCACCTCGGTTGCCCGCTATCTGCAGCAGGCCGGCGTGGATGGCCGCCGCTTCTTCATCACCGGCATGGGCCCGGATGCGCCGATCGCCTCCAACGCGACCGATGCCGGCCGCGCGCTCACTCGCCGCGTGGAGATCAAGATCGCGCCGCACACGTCCAGCTAGGACTAAGGCGCATCGACAGATGCCTGAAGGGGCGGGCCGCAAGGTCCGCCCCTTTTGCGTCAGGACTGCCCCTGCGCCGCGATATCTGACATTGCGCCATTTGCAGCGTAAGCTTTCGCGTCAGACGTGCGATTCGCGCGCCTGACGGTTTTGGGGAGCCTCGCCATCATTCCGCGCACGACCGATCTCCTGGTTGTCATAACCTACGCGATGGTGGCCATCGTGGCGGCGCTGGCGTTCGAGCGTCTGGGGCTGTTGAGCTCCGGGCTGGCGTGGATGATGGGCGCGGTGGTGTTCCTGATTGCAGGGCAGGCCCACGCCGCTGCGGCGCGCGCGGAAGAGCGCAGGGCAACCGAGAAGGCGCTGCATGAGCTGCGCGCGGCCAATCTCTCGCTCGTCGAGGAGCTGGAAGCGGCCAATGCCCGCATCGATGCGATGGCCGAAGCGCTGGAAAGTGCGCCCTCGCGTCCGCTGACCCGGGCTGCGGCCGCGCAGGCCTATGCCCCGCCCGCCGGGGTGCAGACGCCAGAAGGTCCGGGCGAAGAATTGCTGGCCGAGATACTTCAGAGGCTGGAAAGCGGCGGAGCAGGCATCGCCGCGAATGCCGGGCCGGGCCGCGTTGATCTCATCCGCGAGGCGATCGATGCCAACCGGGTCGATCTTTATCTCCAGCCCGTTGTCGGCCTGCCCCAGAGGCGGACTTACTTTTACGAGGGCTTCACCCGGCTGCGCGATGAGAAGGGCAATGTGGTCACCCCTGCCGGTTTCCTCAAAGCCGCAGAGGAGCACGGCCTCATCGCGGAGGTGGACAATATCCTCCTGCTGCGCTGCGTGCAGATCGTGAGGAAGCTCACCAAGTCGGACCGGCGCGTCGGGATATTCTGCAATATCTCCATGCGCTCGCTGACCGATGAGGGCTTCTTCCCGCCCTTCCTCGATTTCCTGCGCCGCAATTCCGATCTGTCCAGCTCGCTGATCTTCGAGATGCCACAGGCCGCCTTTGATGCGCGCTCTTCGATTGCCGCCCGGCACATGGCGCGGCTCGCTGATTTCGGCTTCCGCTTCTCCATCGATCAGGTGACCAATCTCAATCTCGATCTGGCAGAACTTCAGCGCGCAGGCGTGCGCTTTGCCAAGGTGGAAGGCGGGCGCCTGATAGAGATGGCCGGCGGCCACATGCCGGTGGCAGGGCGCGAACCGGGCACCATCGCGCCGGAGGACATTGCTGGCCTTTTTGCCCGCTACAGCGTCGATATCATCGCGGAAAAGATCGAGACAGAGGCGATGGTGGTCGAAATCCTCGACCTCGATATCGCCTATGGTCAGGGCCACCTCTTTGGCGCGCCGCGCCCGGTGCGTGTTGACGTGCTCGCCGAAGGCAGCGCCGAGACGCGGCGGGCGGGGTGACTTGTCCTCCCCCGTTTACGGGGGAGGTGTCAGCGCAGCTGACGGAGGGGGGAACTTGTTTGAATCCCCCCCCTCGGTCCTACGGACCACTCCCCCCGCAGGCGGGGGGAGACATTGATATCGGGCTGACCAATCTTTTCAGTTGCACGAGGCACGCCCTCTGACATGACATGGCCTGCAGGGGCGGTTTTTCGCCCGCTGGAGCCCTTCATGCGTGTCTGCGTAATCGCCCTGTCCGTAATCCTCCTGGCCTTCAGCGGCCTTTCTGTGCCGGTTGCGGGCGCAGCTGAACCCGCCCCGCGCTGGTATAACGAGACGCCGGTGGACTGGCCGCTGGAAACGCCGCCGCTCTACACGCTCCTCGCGCTGGAATGGATGGCTTATGGCCACAGCTACCGCATCACGGCGGGCTCTGCCTATCAGGCCTACCGGGATGGCGATTACGCCCTCGCAGAACGCAGGTTTAACCAGCTCGCCGATTATTTCGATGAGGCGGTGTCCCCGCCGAGTTCGGCCGGCGAATTCATCTACGAGTACCGGATGAGCGCGGTGTTTGCCCGCGTCAACGCGGCGCTCGCCCAGCGCGCCGCTGGCGACCATGCAGGGGCGGTGGAAACCTTGCGCGCGGTAGAGCTGCAATTCGTGCCGCTGGCGACCGATCTCGCCGAGGAGAAGGTGGCAGCAGGCCTTGCAGCGGGCGATATCGCCTTTGCCCGCGCGGCAGCCGAAGACCTCGCCCGCCAGTTCGAGACCCGCCGCTGGACGCAGGAGCATGACGAGCGCCTCAGCGCCCTGTTCGCTGCGATAGAGGCGGCGGAAGCAAACTGACCTTTGGCCCCCCAGGATTGTCATCCTCGGGCCGCGAAGCGGTCCCGGGGGCCTATGCCTGCAAAGATTCCGCTAGCTATCCCTCTCAGGCATGGGTCACCCGCATAAAGCGGGTGATGACACGCGGAGAAGCAATTTTACTTACCTCGTTTCCCCGACGAAAGTCGGGGCCCAGAAACACTGGACACCGGCGTGCGCCGGTGAAACGGTTGATCTTGGAAGCTTAAATCAAAAAACCCCGGACGTTTCCGCCCGGGGTTTCCGTCTACGCTGAACGCAGTTTCAGGCGGGATCAGTTCCCGGCCACAGCCGCGTCATAGCGCTCAGACGCCACGCTCCAGTCGACGACCTGCCACCAGGCGGCCAGATAGTCGGCGCGGCGATTGCGGTAGGTCACGTAATAGGCGTGTTCCCACACATCATTGCCGAGGATCGGCGTGCCGCGCGTGCCCGCCACGTCCATCAGCGGATTGTCCTGATTGGGGGTGGCGGTGATTTCCAGCTCGCCATTGGCGTTCACGATCAGCCACGCCCAGCCGGAACCGAACTGGCCCGCACCGGCGCTGTTGAAGCGGCTCTTCATCTCGTCGAGCGAGCCGAACTGCGCGTTGATTGCCTCGGCCAGCGCGCCGGTGGGCTCACCGCCCGTGCCAGGCGCCGTCATGCTCTCCCAGAAAAAGGCGTGGTTCCAGTGACCGCCGCCATGATTGCGGAAGGCGCCCGGCAGCTCGGAGACGCGCGCCAGCAGGTCTTCCAGCGGCACGCCGTGCAGGTCCTCACGCGCTTCCAGCGCATTGTTCAGGCCTGTCACATACGCCTGATGGTGGCGCGAATGGTGCAGCTCCATCGTCTCGGCATCGATCACCGGCTCAAGCGCATCATAGGCGTAGGGGAGGGGAGCGAGTTCAAATCGCCACATGGCAGCATCCTCTTGTTCTTGTGTGGTCGCCGCGGTGTCTGCGCAGGCAGAGGCGGCAAATAGCGCAAGGCCTGCAATCACAGGACCTGCGAAACGGGCGGCATCAGTCACGAGCATGGCAGATGTCTCCTCCGGGCGATGGTTCATGGGGCGGAGCGGACGTCCGCCGGGTGTCGCACACCGCTTACCTAGGTTGGAAGGCGCGGCGCTGCCACCGTTGTAACGGTAAAAAGCCGCTTCGTGTTCCGTTAATCCTGTTTGTGAAGCCGGTGTTAAGCGGCCCCTGTTACAGTTCTGCGACGAAGAAGGGGGAATGCCATGACAGAGCCGCACCCGGCGGGGCCGCGCCTGCTCGATCGTGACCATCTTGGCCGCTATACCGGCGGGGATGCCGCGCTGGAGGCGGAGCTCTACGGCCTCTTGCGGGGCCAGATTCATTCCACCCTCGATGCGCTTGGCCGGACGGGCGGCGATGAACAGGTCTGGCGGCGGCTGGCCCATACCCTCAAGGGTGCATCGCGCGGGGTGGGGGCGTTCGCGCTTGGTGAGGCTTGCGCGCAGGCAGAAGACCGCCCGCACGACGCTGCGGCACTGGATGCGATCCGCAAAGCCTCTGTGGCCACCATCGAGGCGATTGATGCTGCGCTGGTGCAGCTGAAAGCCGCCTAGCGGACCTTGCGCTGCGGCTCGCGCGTGGCGTCCCACACGGTGAGCTCATGCTGGATGGAGCGCTCCACCAGCTCGCGCCAGACCGGCTCTGCCAGCGTTTCGGGGACGCCCGCTTTGCGCGCTGCCGCCTTCACCTTGCTGATCACGTCCTCGATGCGCGCTTCATCGCGCACCACGTCGCGTGACGGCTTGATGCGCGCGGCCGCTTCCATGTAGCGGGTACGCTCCGCGATCAGCGCGATCAGCGCCCGGTCCAGCCGGTCGACGCCATCACGCACCTGATCCATCGTCCCGCAGGCTTCAGGCGCGGTACGCGCGGCGAGGTCTTCAGCATCGATGGGCAAGCAGGTGGTTCCTTCGCGCCGGGGTGATTGCTACCCCTTGTTTAGCGGCAGTACGGGGGCAAGGGAAAGCCTGGCATACTGCCGCACGACGCGCATATGGACGTCGCCAGACGCGCCCGCGCGTGCTTTAAATGGCACCCAAGCAGATGAAGGGCGCTGCATCAGCGCAGAACAGTCCATGACGAGTTTCCGCCTCTATGGCCACCACGAAAGCGGCAATTGCCTCAAAGCCCTGTGGACGGCGCGCTATCTCGGCCTCGATATCGAGTGGGTGGAGGTGGACATCTTCAAGGGCGAAAGCCGCAGCGAGGCTTTCCTCGCGCTCAATCCGGCAGGCCAGGTGCCCGTGCTGGAACGCTCCGACGGGCGCACGCTGGCCCAGTCCAACGCCATCCTCACCTATCTGGCCGAAGGCTCGGAGCTGATCCCGGAAGACTCCTTTGACCGCGCCAAGATGATGGAATGGCTGTTCTGGGAGCAATACTCCCACGAGCCCACCATCGCCGTGCGCCGCAGCCAGATGAAGTTTCATGCCCGCCGCGCGGATGATCTCGATCCTGAACTCTATGCAAAAGGCCGCCGCGCGCTGGGCGTGATGGAGATGCGCCTCCTGGCGCGCGACTTCTTCGTCGCCGAGCAGCTGACCCTCGCCGATATCGCGCTCGTCGCCTATACGCGCGTCGCCCATGAGGGCGGGTTTGATCTCGCCGAGTTCCCGGCCGTGCAAAGCTGGGTGCGCCGTGTGGAAAGCGCGCTGGGCCTGCCCCACGCCGCCGATCACGCCATGGCGGGGTAGGGGAAGCTCCTATTCGTCCGCGTCATTCCAGAAAGCGCGAAGCGCTTATCCGGAACCCAGTCTTTCTTGTGAAATTTCTAGGTTCCGGGTGTCGCTACGCTCCCCCGGAATGACGCGAAAGATTGGACTACCGCCGCGCCAGTTCCTTCATCGCGCCGTCTAGGCCGTCCAGCGTGAGGGGAAACATGCGCTGCGGGCCGATGATCTGGCGGATCAGCTCGATGGAATAGGTGTGCTGCCACCACTGGTCGGGCTGCGGGTTCAGCCAGATGAGGTGGGGGTAGGTATCGACGAGGCGTTTGAGCCAGACCGAGCCGGCCTCCGCGTTCCAGTGCTCCACCGAGCCGCCGGGATGCGTGATCTCGTAAGGGGCCATCGAGGCATCGCCCACGATCACCACCTTGTAATCGTGCGGGTATTTGTGCAGCACATCAAAGAGCGGCATCGTCTCTGACTGGCGGCGCAGGTTCGACTTCCACACCCCCTCATAGATGCAGTTGTGGAAGTAGAAATAATCAAGCGACTTGAAGACGGATTTCGCCGCCGAGAAGAGCCGCTCGGTCAGCTGGATATAGGGGTCCATAGACCCGCCCACATCGAAAAACACCAGCACCTTGATGGCGTTACGCCGTTCGGGCCGCATCTTCACATCGAGCCAGCCCTGCTTCGCTGTGGCGTTGATCGTACCCGAGAGATCCAGCTCCTCGGCCGCGCCCTCGCGGGCGAATTTGCGCAGGCGGCGCAGAGCG
>CAZCEG010000150.1:398-6035 GCA_964497275.1 uncultured Oceanicaulis sp. | reverse complement strand
GTATCGAGGGGCTGAAATCGTGAGCAAGCTCTTTACCGGTACCAATCCGCGCATACTGATCACCAATGATGATGGCATCCGTGCGCCCGGCCTGAAAATCCTGCGCCAGATTGCTGCGACGATCTCTGACGACGTGTGGGTCGTCGCGCCTGCCGAGGAACAGTCCGGCATGAGCCGGGCCCTGTCGCTGAACTCGCCGCTGCGCGCACGCCGCGTTGCCGAGAAGCGCTATGCGGTGACGGGTACGCCCGCCGACTGCGTGTTGATGGCGATCAATGACATCATTGAGGGCAAGGAGCCTGATCTGGTGCTTTCCGGCGTCAATCGCGGGCAGAATATCGCGGAGGACGTCACCGTCTCCGGCACGGTTGCCGGGGCCATGCAGGGGCTTCAGATGGGCATTCCTTCCATCGCGTTTTCGCAGGCCTATGGCTTTGAAGGGCGCGCAGCGATCAAATGGCCAACGGCGGCAGCTTTTGGCCCCGTGGTGCTGAAAAAGCTGCTGGAAGAGCGCTGGTCGGAAAACGTCATCATGAACGTGAACTTCCCCGACCGCGATCCTGAAGATGTGCACGAGATCGAGGTGACGGTTCAGGGCGCGCGCGACCAGCACAATA
Organism: uncultured Oceanicaulis sp.; assembly: GCA_964497275.1. Taxonomy (GTDB): domain Bacteria; phylum Pseudomonadota; class Alphaproteobacteria; order Caulobacterales; family Maricaulaceae; genus Glycocaulis. Next base: position 5,418 of record CAZCEG010000150.1, on the reverse strand, counting down.
TCCGCACCGTGCGCCGCGAGGATCTGCGCGGACATGCCTATTACTGGATCGGGTTTGAGGGGCGTCCCTCTACTCCGGCCGTGGGGACGGACTTGCGCGCCATTTATGAGGGCCGGATTTCCATCACGCCGCTGCATCTGGACCTTACCCATCACGAGACGCGCGACCGGCTGGCAGAGCACATGGGCGGCCCGGTCAAGTTGCCTGAAGACAGCTGAGGGCGCGCCATGGGCGGGGGCTTTGACACACGCGTCATCGGCCTTGTCATGGCCCTGCGCAATGCCGGCATCCGCTCACGTGACGTGCTGGCCGCGCTCGAGCGCACGCCGCGCGATCTCTTTGTGCCCGAAAGCTTTGCCGATCAGGCGTTTGAAAACCGCGCTCTGCCGATCGATTGCGGCCAGACCATCTCCCAGCCCTATATCGTCGCCCTGATGACCGAGGCGCTGGAGGTCAATGATCGCTGCAAGGTGCTCGAGATCGGTACCGGCTCCGGCTATCAGGCAGCGGTGCTCGCAAGGCTCGCCCGGCGCGTCTACACGGTGGAGCGCTACCGCACCCTCCTCAAAGAGGCCGAGGCGCGCTTTGCCGCGCTCAAACTCTCCAACATCGTGACCCGCATCGGCGATGGCACAAAAGGCTGGCCGGAGCAGGCACCGTTCGACCGCATCATCATAACCGCTGCCGCGCCGTCGCGCCCTGACACCCTTCTGGAACAGCTGGGCGAGGGCGGCATCTGCGTGGCGCCAGTGCATAACGGCCCGGTCCAGACCCTCTACCGCTACCGCAACTATGAGAGTGAAATCACGGAAGAAGCCTTGGCCGACGTGCGCTTCGTGCCGCTCGTTGAGGGTGTAGCCAAGTCTATGTGACAAGGCGTTAACTTGACGCCGCACCCTGCGAGGCGCACCTTTGTACGCAGGGACTGGCTTGGCATTTCGGGAGACACCTAATGACCCTTCGTAGCATACATGCCTGCCTGGTCAGCGGCGCTGTACTGCTGGCGGCTGGCCCCGCTCTGGCGCAGGAACCGACAGAGCGCGCCGCACAGCGTCTCGCTCAATACGAGGCGACCGGGGAAACCCGCAACTGTATTTCCACATCGCGTATCGGGTCGATGATAGCGCTCGACGATAACCACTTCCTTGTCGAAGTGCGTGGCGGCGATGTGCTGCTTAACCGGGTGCGTGGACGTTGCAATCAGGCTGCCAGCGGCTTCACGCGGATGGAATACCGCGTGTCCGGCACGCAGCTGTGCCGCAACGACATTATCAACATCGTGGACAATTCCTCAGGTCTCTGGTCGGGCAGCTGCTCGCTCAGCGATTTCGAAGTGTTGGTCCCGGTGGACAATGATGCAGGCGCAAGCCGCTAGGCGGCCTCATAGCTAACGCGTGATTAACGCTAACGCGCCATGATCACAGCCAGATGCAGGCAATCGGATTGCTGGGATTCTGGCTGTGACCATGTGGCGCAAGATTTCATGTCTCGGACTGGCGGCGGTCTGCGCAGTGCTTTCGGCCTGCGCCACGCGGCCTGAGCCGATTCGTGACGGGCAGGTCCCGCAAGCCTCGACGGGCATGATCGCGCGCGATTGCGGGCCCCGTTACACGGTCCAGCGCGGTGATACGCTCAGCCAGATTGCCACCGTCTGCGGGGTGAGCTGGCTCGACCTTGCCGCCGAAAACAATCTGTCTGCGCCCTACACCTTGCGGGACGGTCAGGTGCTGACCCTGCCGGGGCGCAATGTCTATGTCGTCCAGCGCGGCGATAATCTCTACCGCATCGCCCTCAGCCACGGCATGAGCCATACCGAGCTTGCTGCGCTGAACAATATCCGCCCGCCCTACACCATCCATCCCGGTCAGGAATTGCGTATCAACGGCTCTGCCCGGCCGGTGCAGCAGGCAGCGGCAACGCCTGCACAGCAGCCTGTCACGTCCGGCCAGCAACCGGCAGCGACGCCGCGCCCTGCCACCACCACGCCTGCGCCTGCACCGGCCCAGCCGGCGGCCAGCGCGCCGGCATTCCGCTGGCCGCATGGCGGGGAGGTGATCTCCACCTTCGGTGCCCAGCCCGGCGGACGGCGTAATGACGGCATCAAGATTGCCGCCAATATCGGTGATCCCGTCCGCGCCGCCGCGGCGGGCGAGGTGGTCTATGCCGGCAATGAGCTGCAGGGCTATGGCGAGCTGATCCTTATCCGGCACGGCGACTGGGTGACCGCCTATGCGCACAATTCGGTCCTGCGCGTATCGGTTGGCCAGACGGTAGAGGCAGGCGCGGTGATCGCCGAAGCTGGCTCCAGCGGCGCGGCCAACCGTGTGCAGGTGCATTTTGAAATCCGCCGCGGCGTCAGCCCCGTCGACCCCCTTCAATACCTTCCGCGTCGCTGATACTGCCTATTGCCAGTGATGCAGTTGCATGGGGCGCGGGCGCGGATATAGTCGCGCGCAATATTTCCCCTTCATCCAAGGACGTCTTCCATGCCCGCTTTCACCGATTCCATCACGATTGCCGCCGCTGCCGGTGGTGGCATGGGCGCGCTGCTGATCCAGCTGCTGCCGTTCGTACTGATCTTCGTGGTGTTCTACTTCCTGCTGATCCGCCCGCAGCAGCAGCGGGTAAAAAAGCACCGCGAAATGGTGGAAAGCCTGCGCCGCGGTGATGAAGTCGTCACCTCCGGTGGCCTGATCGGCAAGATCACGCGTGTGGCAGAAGGCGAACTGACGGTGGAACTGGCACAAGGCGTGCGCGTAAAGGTGCTGCGTCACACCATCTCCGAAGTGCGTGCGCGCACTGAACCGGCCCGTTCGCGCAAGGACGATGCTGATGATCAGGACGGCGAAGAGGAGGCTCGCAGCTAGCGCAACGCGCAGCCGCGTCCTATCTGCTCTGCGTCATGCTGTATTTTGCTCGCTGGAAAATCGCCCTCATCCTTGGGACCATCCTTATCGGGGTGTTGTTCCTCCTTCCCAATTTTGTGTCGGAGACCGACCGCTTTGACGCGCAGGGTCAACCTCAGGGCGTGTGGCAATACCTGCCCAGCCGGACCCTGAATCTGGGTCTGGACCTGCGCGGCGGTTCGCACCTGGTCTTCCAGGTCGACATGGACGAGGTGCGCTCAGAGCGCCTTGTGCGCCTGTCAGACGATGTCCGCACCGTGCTGCGGAACCAGCCCGCAATCCTGACCGCCGCGCCTGCGGTTGTTGAGGGGCGGGTTGTTGTGCGCCTGTCGCGGCCGGAGGACATGGCAGAGGCCATGCGCCGCCTTCAGTCCATCAACGAGCCGGTGTCGGATACGTTTGGACAGCCTGGCCTCGACCGGACGCTGAGCATCGAGCAGGATCCTGACGGGCGCACGATCCGCGTCGGTATTACTGAAGCGGCTTTTGAATCGATCCAGCGCCGCACCGTCACCCAGTCGGTGGAGGTGATCCGCCGCCGTATCGACGCCACGGGCACGACCGAACCGACGATCGTGCGTCAGGGCGATGACCGCGTGCTGGTGCAGGTGCCGGGCGAGAGCGATCCGCAGCGCATCATTGATCTCGTTGGTACGACCGCGCGCATGACCTTCCACATGGTGGAAGCCAATGTGAACCCGGGACCGGATGGTCAGGGGCGCATGCCGCCGGGCGTCATGGCCCTGCCGACCGAATATCCCGAAGAACCTTTCCTCGCCGTCCAGCGCCGCGCGCTGGTGACGGGTGAGCAGCTGGTCAATGCCAGCCAGGGCTTCAACGAGGCAGGCCAGCCTTCAGTCAATTTCCGCTTCAATACCTCCGGCGCGCGCGCTTTCGGTGAAGCCACGGCAGCCAATGTCGGCCGCCGTTTTGCCATTGTGCTGGATGATGTGATCATTTCCGCGCCGCGCATCCGCTCGCCCATCATGGGCGGCTCAGGGATGATCGATGGCGGTTTCACCGTCCAGTCGGCGAGCGACCTTGCCAACATGCTCAATGCCGGGGCGCTGCCTGCGCGCCTGACGCCGGTGGAGCAGCGCTCGGTCAGTGCCGGTCTGGGTCAGGACTCCATCGAACGCGGCCAGACCGCGATCATTATCGGCTTCAGCCTCGTGATCGTGTTTATGCTGCTGGCCTACGGCTTCTTCGGTGTCGCATCGACGGTCGCCCTTGTCATCAATATCTGTCTGCTGATGGGCGGGCTTTCTGGCCTGCAGGCGACGCTCACCCTTCCCGGCATTGCCGGTATCGTTCTGACCATCGGCATGGCGGTGGACGCCAACGTGCTGATCTTTGAACGTATCCGCGAGGAATACCGATCAGGCCGCACCATCGCGAACGCCATCGAGAACGGCTACCAGCACGCGCTGTCGGCCATCCTCGATGCCAACGTGACGACCTTCATTGCGGCAGGGGTTCTCTATTTGATGGGCGCAGGTCCAGTGCGCGGCTTCGCCGTCACTCTGGGTATCGGCATCCTGACCTCGGTCTTCACCGCCTTTGTATTCTCGCGCTTCCTGCTGGCGGGCTGGCTCCGCTTTGCCAAGCCCAAAACGATGCCGATGTAGGCGGGAGATAGATCATGAACCTCTCCAATCTCGCTCTCGTCCGCTACCTGCCGGTTGAAACGGATTTTGCCTTCATCCGCATGCGGGTGGGTGCCTTCATCCTGTCACTGGTGCTGATCATCGGCTCGGTCGTTGCCTTCTTCACGCTTGGCCTCAATCTCGGGATTGATTTCAGGGGCGGCACCGCCATCGAAATCAGCACCGAAGGTCCCGCCGATATCGGGGCGATCCGTGAGGTGCTGTCCTCGCGGGTGCCGGGCGATCTGCAGGTGCAGGGCTTTGGCAGCGAAAGCGAAGTGCTCATCCGCGTCGGCCAGGTGACCGCCGCCGAGATAAACGCCATTGAGGGCCTGTCCGCCGAAGACGACGCTGCCGCCCAGCAAGTGGTGCGCCGGCTGGTTGAAGCGGCCCTGCGCGAGGCTTTCCCCGGCGTCTCGTTCGAGCGCATGGAGGTTATCAGTCCGCAAGTATCGGAAGAGCTTCAGG
>CAZCEG010000150.1:0-388 GCA_964497275.1 uncultured Oceanicaulis sp. | reverse complement strand
GCAGGCACGACCGCCGTGCTGGTCTCGCTCCTGCTGATGCTGATCTATATCTGGCTGCGCTTCGAGTGGCAGTTCTCGGTGGGTGCCGTGCTGGCGCTGGCGCACGACGTCATCGTCACCATCGGTTTCTTCGCCGTCACCCAGATGCAGTTCAACCTGCCCACCATTGCCGCCATTTTGACCATTGTGGGCTATTCGATGAACGACACGGTGGTGGTCTATGACCGCATCCGGGAAATGTTCCGCAAATACAAATCCCTGCCGACGGCCCAGGTGCTTGATCTGGCGATCAACGCAACGCTGTCACGCACGATAATGACCTCTGGCACGACGCTTATCGCCCTTGTCGCGATGGCGTTTATGGGCGGCCCGGCGCTTGAAAGCTTTG
>CAZCEG010000149.1:0-6048 GCA_964497275.1 uncultured Oceanicaulis sp. | reverse complement strand
GCCGCGCGCGCCTTGCCCGCTTCGGCCTGCCCGGCGACCGCCAGGAAACGCCCGCCAAATCCCTGTCAGGCGGGGAGAAGGCGCGCCTCCTGATGAACCTCATCAGCTTTCACGGCGCGCACCTCTTGATCCTCGACGAACCGACGAACCATCTCGACATGGATAGCCGCGCCGCTTTGATGGATGCGCTCAACGCCTATGAGGGCGCCGTCATCCTGATCAGCCATGACCGCCATCTGATCGAGGCGTGCGTCGACCGGCTGTGGATAGCCGAAGGCGGCACGGTTAAGCCCTATGAGGGCGATATGGACGAGTACCGCAAGCAATTGCTGCGCCCGGATACGGACGCCAGTGCACGCGGGAAAGCCAAACCCGACGCCAAGCTGGAACGCCGCCGCGATGCCGCCGAAGCGCGCTCAAAGCTCAAACCGCTCAAAGCCGAAGCCGACAAGTGGGAGCGCGAGGCGGAGCGCCTCAAGGGCGTGCTTGCCACTATCGACAAGGGGCTCGCCGTGCCGGGCCTGTGGGAGAAAGACCCGAACCTTGCCACCGAGCTGACAAAGAAGCGCGCCCGTGCCGAAGAACTTATCGACGCGGCCGAGATGAAATGGCTGGAAGCCGACGAGGCCTACGAACAGGCCCGCGAGGCGGCGGGGGTGTAGCGTCCACCCCTACCCGCACATCACCTGTTCAACCCGGCCATTATCGCCGACAACGATGTTCATCCGGTTGGGCCGGTAGTCCATCGTCACGGCGTCGCCGCGGCCATACATGCGGAAGGGCACAGGCAGGGTGGAGGTATCCACCTCGTCGCGCAACTGACCAATGAGCAGCTGGAAGTGCTGGGCCGGGCATTCCCCTTCAGAGCGGTCCACAACGTCCATCTCGCCGTCCTGCGCATCCATCATGGTGGCGCAGCCTGCCAGAAGCGCGCTTATCCCGGCAATTGCCAAAGCTCTGATCATCCCTGTTTCTCCCATCGTCCCTGCTCGTTTTGTCGCCAGTATGATACCGGGATTCCTGTTTTTTTCGAGGCAGCCCAGAGCTGGCGCGCCTGCGCCTTGCCCGCATCATCGCTGTCCTCGAACATGACGATAACGCGCTCCCACTCCTCAAGGTTTCCCGGCTCCGCCCCATCAAGGCAGAACAGCATGCCGGCCTGATTGATGTTGCGCGGCTCCGACGCGATCAGCACGGGCTGTCTTGGGGCGTGGAGCGCCGTGTCCCGCCCATGCGGCAGGAAGCTATCATCGCGGAACGTCCACAAATGGGTATCGAGCCGCGCGGCATGATCCTCGTCGGGCGTCGCGATGACGGCGCGTGTGCCGCGCTCCAGCACTTTCTGCAGGAGGCCGGGAAGGACATCGTCCACCCCGGCCTTCTCCAAATGGTAGAACCAGAGCTCGGCCATGCCGGCCTAGTGCTCGTAATAGTCGCGCACGAACCGGTCGAGCAGGCGCACGCCATAGCCGGTGCCGAAGGCAGGCAGGCGCGGATCCTTCGAGCCTGCATACATGCCCGTGCCCGCGATATCGATATGGACCCAGGGCTTGCCGTTGACGAAGCGCTGCAGGAAGACCGCGCCCGCAATGGAGCCTGCATTGCGGCCCTGACCGAGATTTTTCATGTCGGCGATATCGCTGTCGATATGGCGGTCATACTCCGGCCCGATGGGCAGACGCCACACGCCTTCATCGGACGCCTTGCCGGCGGCAAACAGACGGTCTGCCAGCTTGTCATCATTGGTGAAAATGCCGGCATGCTCATGGCCCAGCGCCACCAGAATGGCGCCGGTCAGCGTGGCCAGATCAATGATGAAGGCAGGGTCGAACTTCTCTTGCGTGTACCAGAGCGCATCGGCCAGCACGAGGCGGCCTTCCGCATCGGTGTTGAGAATTTCAATGGTCTGGCCCGACATGGAGGTGACCACATCGCCCGGACGCTGCGCATTGCCATCGGGCATGTTTTCCACCAGCGCCACCACACCAACGGCGTTGACCTTCGCCTTGCGGCCCGCCAGCGCGCGCATCAGGCCGACCACGGCCGCAGAACCCGCCATGTCGCCCTTCATCTCTTCCATGCCCGGTCCGGGTTTCAACGAAATACCGCCGGTATCGAAGGTCAGGCCCTTGCCGACAAAGGCGAGCGGCTTGTCGCCCTCCTTGCCGCCATTCCAGCGCATGATCACCAGCTTGGCTTCACGCACCGAGCCCTGGCTGACGCCGAGGAGCGAGCCCATCCCGAGCTTCTTCATCTGGGATTCGCCCAGCACCTCGATCTCGAGGCCTTCCTTGTCCAGCTTGGCGATACGCTTTGCGTATTCCTCCGGGTGCAGGACGTTTGGCGGCTCCATCACGAAATCGCGCGCGAGCGCCACGCCTTCAGCAACCGGCGCCCAGCTCTTCCAGGCCTTCTTGGCAGCCTTTTCGTCAGCGGTGACGATCTCGACCGTGGCGAGCGAGGGCTTCTTGTCGGCAGCAAGCTTGGTGCGATACTGGTCGAAGCGGTAGGCAGCGAGGGTCGCGCCAAGGCCCGCCCGCCCGGCCATCTCGCCATCATCGCCATCGACATGCACAGAGAGCGTCTTCGTGCCGTTCAGAAGAACGTGCTTTGTCAGCGCCGCGACCGCTTTCTCCACCGTATTGGCCGAAAGGGTCTTTTTCGCGCCGAGGCCATAGACCAGAACCCGGTCGGCCTTCACGCCCGAAGGCGCTGCAATTTCCAGCACCTGCGCGGCATCGCCGGTAAAGCGGGAGGCCTTGATGGCGCGGCTGATCGCGCCGCCACTGGTCTCGTCCAGCGCCTTGGCGGAGGCTGACAAAGCAGCCTTCTCGTACACGCCTGCGGCAATGGCGTCTCCGGAGGGCGCGGCGGCGAACTTGATCTGCATGGGCTTCCTTTCCATCGGACGGTGGCTCGGACGAGCCGGAAAACAGGGCGGTTGCGACAGTAGTATTGGCCTTGGCCAGCAAACTGCGCGAAGGTGTTGGCCTTGAGTGGTATCCGATCCTTTAACGGGTTAGAAGTCAGTGCGCACAGCCAATACCGCAAGGCCCGGACCTGCCATCGGATGAAATTGTTCCAGCGTTATGCTTTCCGGCAGGCCCAGTGGCCCTTCATCGTCACGCTTGCGGCGCTGACGGGCCTTGCGATCCTCACCCAGTCCTTGTCCAACATCAATCTCGTCGCAGACCGTGGCGAGACGCTGTTCGTGTTCCTGTGGGTGACCATCCTGGCGGTGCCGCAGGTCGTGGCGCTTCTCATGCCGCTGGCAGTGTTCATTGCGTGCGCGATTGCGCTGAACCGGATGATGAGCGAATCGGAGCTGACGGTCGCCGCTGCAGCGGGCCTCAGCCGCCGGGACCGGATGTCGCCTTTCCTGCGCATCGCCATCTACGCTGCCCTGCTCAACCTGGTCGTGAACCTCTTCATCCAGCCGGCCGCCTATCGCGAGATGCGCCAGGCGCTTTATGAAGTGCGAACCGACATCGCGGCCAGCGTGATGCGGCCGGGCGAGTTCGTGAGCCTTGGACCTGAAGTGACCTTCTATGCCCGCTCCATCGGTGAGCAGGGGCTGATGAGCGAGGTCTTCATCGAGGACGGGCGGGGCATTGCGAGCGCGGCTTATTCGGCGCGCACCGGACAGATGATCAGGGCTGATCGTGGCCCGGTCATGTTGCTGCGTGATGGCGTCGTCTCCCAGATCGACGAGGGCGGAACGCTCTCCAGCCTGACCTTTGACAGCTACGAGTTTGACCTCGCCGCCTTCATCGACCCGGCAGACGCGTTCTTCTTCAAGGAAAGCGACCGCTACCTGCCTGAACTGTTCAACCCGACATCGGGCGAGGTGGCGCGGGCACGCGGGCGCAACAACCTCTTGGCGGAGGGGCATTACCGCCTGTCCGCCCCGCTCTACAACATAGCCTTTGCGCTGATCGCCATGGCGGCCTTCTTCAGCGGACCGCCGAGGCGCACTGGCTATGCCCGCGCCGTTGCGATTGCCGGGGGATGCGCGCTCGTCGTGCGGCTGACAGGGTTTGCGGTGCAGGCAGGCGCGGCCAATTCGGCCGATCTCAATATCGTGCAATACGCTGTTCCGGTGGTGGCGATAATCGGTGCCTATATCGTCATCCACAGACCTGCCCGCTTCCTCGCCCGCCGATTTGTCCACCCGCCCCGCAAGGTGCACGCATGAGAGTGCTGACGCGCTATCTGCTGTGGCAGACGCTTGTGGGCATCGCGGCAGCCGCCGTGGTGGTGGCGGCGGTGATTCTGCTGGTCGACTTTGTTGAAACGTCCCGCGATGTCGCGACCCGCGTCGACGTGTCGGCCTTGCAGGTAGTGCTGCTCAGTCTGATGAAGCTGCCTCTTCTGCTGCAGGACACCCTGCCCTTCATCGTCCTTTTCGGCGTGCTTTGGACCTTCTTCCGGCTGAACCGGCGCAGCGAGCTGATCGTGATGCGCGCTTCGGGTGTTTCGGCCTGGCGCATCATGTCACCGGCCATTCTGCTGGCAGCGGCGATCGGCATGGCAGGCAGTATCGGCCTCAATCCGCTGGGCGCGGCCACCAATGCGATGTTTGAGACGCGGCGTGCGGAGCTGTTTGACGGTGGTACACGCGGTCAGACGCACAGTACCCGGACCTGGCTGCGGGAGGTTCAGGCAGACGGCTTCATTCTGGTCGTCGCCGACGACATGGAGGGCGACCGGCTGATCCAGCCGGTATTCCGCTACTATGCCTATGGTGGCGCGGACAGCCGGGCCCCCTTGCTGGACCGCCTGATCGAGGCTGACCATGCCGATCTAGCAGGCGGATTCTGGCTGCTGTCCGGCGCCGTGGAATATCGCCCCGAAGAGGGCAATACCGATCTCGGCAATGTATCGCTGCCTACGACAACCGGGCGCGAGGCGCTGTTTGAGCGCGCAAGGTCAGCCAGCGGGGTATCCTTCTGGCGGCTGCCGGGCGTGATCGTGTCCGCGCGTGAAGCGGGTCTGTCGACACGTGTGTACGAGCTGCGCTGGTTCAGCCTCCTCTCCCAGCCGCTGCTGCTGGCGGCTGCGGCCCTGATGGCGGTTGCTGCGACCTTGCGCCTGGCGAGGCTGGGCGGCGCGGCAGGCTTTGCCTTGGCGGGCGGGCTCGGAGGGTTTCTGCTGTATTTTCTTCAGCGCATGCTGGCGGGACTGGGCTCGGCGGGCACTCTTGATCCGCTAAGTGCAGCATGGTCAGCGCCAGCCCTGTTCGCGCTAGCCGCAGTCCTGTATATCGCGATGACAGAGGACGGCTAGACGCTGTCCATATGATTGCCTCATTGGGCGATATCAGTATCGTCTGTGCGCAAGAAAGCCGGGAAGTGATATCAATGCCAATGACTGTTCTGAAACGTCTGGCCGCAAGCCTTGCCCTGCCATTGGGGCTGGTGATGGGCGGCCCGGCCTCTGCTCAGCAGGTGGAAGGTATTGCCGCAATCGTGAATGACCAGCCGATCACCACCTTTGAGGTGCGTGACCGGATGCGGCTGATACTGTCCTCATCTGGCATCCAACCTACCGAGGCCGTGCTCCTGCAGGTTCAGGAGCAGGCCGTGCGTTCCTTGATCGAAGAGGCGCTGCAACTGCAGACGGCGCGGCGCTTCGAGGTGCCGGTCACCGAAGAAGAGGTCGATGAAGCGATTGCCGATATTGCGGCGCGCAACGGCATTACTGTCGATGAAATCCGCGCCGATCTGGAATCATCCGGCGTGAGCATCGACACGCTGCGTCAGCAGCTGCGCGCGGAGATCGCCTGGTCCTACCTTGTCAGCGGACGCTATCGCAGCCGGATCCGGGTCACCGATGCCCAGATCGACACCGCGCTGGAGCGCCTGGCCGAGAGCGCATCGCAGACCCAGTTCCGCGTCGCCGAGATCATGGTCAACCTGCCCGCAAGCGGCGACGAGAGTGCCGCCGAGCAGCGGATTGCCGCGATTTATGGTGCGCTGGAGCAAGGAGCCCCCTTCCCCGCCATCGCCAGCCAGTTTTCTGACGCTCCCACCGCCGCTACGGGCGGGG
>CAZCEG010000148.1:3954-6138 GCA_964497275.1 uncultured Oceanicaulis sp. | reverse complement strand
ATCGTCCAGCGGCGCATCGACCTCGTCCAGCACGCAGACAGGGGCCGGATTGGACCGGCTCTTCGGCGTCACCATGGGCGAACAGGGCGTATCCCAGCTGGTTTCGGTCAACCTGACCGCCGCGGAAGCACTGCTCGCAGCAGAATAGACAAAATCACTTTATAAATCATATGGTTATAGCATAAGCAGCGTGTCTTGACTTGGCTATGCCCCCCTTATAGTGTGCGCGCGCTTTCCGGGGGGCTAGCCTCTGGTGAGTCATCGGCAGTCATGTCCCGTCACAGCGACCCTTCGAACACGCCAGATCCAGACGATTTCGAACGTCGTCTTGCCGCCAAGCTGGAGGCAAGGCAGGCCAAGAGGGCCAAGGATGAAGCGCCGCCTTCGGGATGGGCGCTGGGTCTGCGATACGGATCGGAGTTCTTTGGCGGCGTCATTGCGGGCGTTTTCGTCGGGCTGCTCGCGGATCATTTCTTCGGCTGGTCACCCTTCGGGTTGATTGCCGGCATGGGGCTGGGGTTTGCGGCCGGAGCGCTCAATATCGTGCGCGCCGCCAGGTCGATGCAGAACTAGCTCTTGCGCTTCGCGCTCCGGCGCGATAGGCGCACACCACATCTTCACAAGGCCTGCCGGAAAGCCGGTGCGCCGCAACACATTGCAAGGGGCCGGGCGTGGCTGACACCAACCCGATCAAGCAGTTCGAGATCTTCCCCGTCGCTGAACTCAGCGTGGGCGGTCTGAACCTGTCTTTCACCAATTCCAGCTATTTCATGGTCGCCGCCGTTGTGCTGACCGTGGGCCTTCTGGCGTTCGCCACCTCGCGGGCCACGCTGGTGCCGGGCCGGGTGCAATCGGTTGCCGAGCTGCTTTACGAGTTTGTCGCGGGCATGATCCGCTCGACTGCGGGCAGTGACGGGCTGAAATTCTTCCCCTTCGTGTTCACGCTCTTCATCTTCATCCTGATGGGCAACATGCTCGGGATGATGCCCTACTTCCCGGCGCCGAACTTCTACGGCTTCACCTTCACCAGCCACATCATCGTCACCTTCGCGCTCGCGCTCAGCGTGATGGCCGTTGTGGTGGGCTACGGGGTGTTCAAGCACGGCCTGAAATTCTTCAGCCTCTTCTTTCCTGCCGGCGTGCCGTGGCCGCTTTACCTCCTGCTGACGCCGATCGAGATCATCTCCTTCCTGTCGCGTCCCATCACGCTGGGTGTGCGTCTGTTTGCCAACATGCTGGCCGGCCACATCCTGCTGAAAGTGTTCGCAGGCTTCATCATCATGCTGGGCTCGGTCGGCGCGCTCGGCGCTGTCGGCGCCGTCGCTCCGCTGGTCATGGTCGTCGCCCTGACGGCTCTGGAATTCCTGGTGGCTTTCCTGCAGGCCTACGTCTTCGCGGTGCTGACCTGCATCTACCTTTCTGACGCGCTGCACCCGGGTCACCACTAGGCGCAATAGACTTAACTCAACCCCATCAAATCAACCGTTCATCCTCGAGGAGTATCGACATGGAAGCGGAAGCCGCAAAATATATCGGCGCTGGACTGGCCACCTTCGGCATGCTGGGCGCTGCGCTCGGCGTGGGCAACATCTTCTCCAGCTTCCTGACGGGCGCTCTGCGCAATCCGTCAGCTGCGCCGGCTCAGTTCGGCAACCTGATCTTCGGCTTCGCCGTGACCGAAGCGCTGGGCATCTTCTCGCTGCTCATCGCGCTGCTGCTGCTGTTCGTCGTCTAATCTGACGACGCAGGACTGACGTCTCTGGCCGGGCCTGCACGCCTTCCCGTGTGCTGCCCGGCCCGTGACGTTTGAAGCTTTAGCGTTTCACGCCTTGCTGTAAGGGAGGACGCCCGTGCGTCTGCTGGAAACCCAGACTGTGTCCACGGAAGCGGCCGGTTACGCGGCGGAAGCTGCGTTCCCGCCCTTTGACCCGACCTATTTCGCATCGCAGCTGTTCTGGCTGGCGATCAGCTTTGGCGTTCTCTACTTCCTCCTGTCGCGCTGGCTGCTGCCACGCATCGGCTCGGCGATCGAGGAACGCAAGGACCGCATCGCGGATGATCTCGATGCAGCCGCCAGCCTCAAGGCGCAGGCCGACGAGGCGGTAAAGACCTATGAGCGCTCGCTCGCCGATGCCCGCGCCCGTGCGCAGGCCGTTGCCGGTGATGCCCGCGCCGAAGCCGAAC
>CAZCEG010000148.1:0-3944 GCA_964497275.1 uncultured Oceanicaulis sp. | reverse complement strand
AAACCGCCGAGGAAATTGCCCGGCTGGAATCGCAGCTGGAAAGCCAGCAGGCAGCCGCCGAGGCGCGCATTACGCAGGCGCGTGACAAGGCTCTGGGCGAGGTGCGCAACGTGGCTGCAGACGTGGCCGCCAGCGTTGCCGAGCACCTTGCGGGGCTTAAGGTGAACAAGGCCGATGCCGAGAAGGCCGTCGACGCGGTGAAGGGCTAGGACGATCATGAGCTACCTGCTTCAGGATACCTCTTTCTGGGCCTTTATCGGCCTTGTCGGCTTCTTCGCCATCTTGTGGCGTGCCGGCGCACACAAGGCGCTCGCCAAGAGCCTTGATGGCCGGGCCGACGCCATCCGCAACGAGCTGGATGAAGCACGCCGCCTGCGCGAGGAAGCGCAGGAAATGCTGGCCCGCATCGAGCGCCAACAGCGCGATGCGGCCAATGAAGCCGATGAGATCGTGAAGAAGGCCAAGCAGGACGCCGAGTTCATTCGCGAAAACGCGAAGAAGGAACTGGCGGCCCGCATTGAGCGCCGCACGGTGCTGGCAGAGCAACGTATCGCACAAGCCGAAGCCCAGGCCGCCAAGGACGTCAAAGCCCTCGCGGCGGATCTCGCCGTGGAAGCGGCTGCCAAGCTGCTCGCGGAGAACCTCACCAAGACGCAGCGTAACGCGCTGGTGAAGGATGCTACCGGCGAACTCGCTGAACGCCTGAACTAGAAATCCCGCATCTTGGGAATACGAAAACGGGGCCTGCGGGCCCCGTTTTTTATGCCGCGCTGGCTCACGCCTGCCGGGATGAAAAGGCCCTCATCCTTTCGGACGCGGTGGCGCTCGAAGGACGGGGGAAAAACCCCACCTACGCCTGCGGCTCGTCATCCTTTTCGCCGAAGATCCGGCGGACGCGTGCCCAGACGCGCGGATGGCGCTTCAAAAAGCCCGTGATGAGATTGTGCGCCGTGCGTGATGACGCGGCCAGCAGCACAGCTGCGAACAGGAAAAGCGGAATGCCCAGAGGGATCGGCAGGAAGAAGAGCGGTATTGCCACTGCCATCAGGAACAGGCCGAGCGCCACGCCAATGGCGCGCAGAACGAGAACGATCACCCCGCCAAAGGGTGTCCGCGAAAACTCGTTCATGGCGTCATTCATGACCACTGTCGTCCCCTTCATGCAGACCGTCTAACCGTCCGCAGACTGCTTATGTGCGCCGTGCGCCTGCTTAAGCAAGGCCGGGAGTGCCAAAATAGTTCCCCGCCCGCTTGCGGGCACGACAACGACCCCGCAATTGCGGCAAAACTAGGGATGACAGCCCTGTAACGGGCTACTCGGCGGCTTCGAGCGTCTCTGCAGGCGGGGTCCAGACCAGCACCGGATTGCGGGCCGCGCGCGTCTCGTCGAGACGCTTTGCGGGCGCATGAACCGGCGCAGAGGTGAAGCGCACCGTATCGCCAGCCTTTGCCGCCTTGGCGAGGCTTTCCAGCGTGTCGCAGAAGCGGTCGAGGCCGGACTTGCTCTCCGTCTCGGTCGGCTCGATCAGCATGGCCCCGTGCACGACCAGCGGGAAGTACATGGTCATGGGGTGATAGCCCTCATCGATCATGGCTTTGGCAAAGTCGAGCGTGGTGACGCCGGTATCCTTCAGGAAGCGGTCGTCAAACAGCGCCTCGTGCATGCAGGTGCCGTCAAAGGCGGGCGTCATGATGTGCTTCAGGCGCGCCAGGATGTAGTTGGCGTTCAGCACGGCGTCCTCTGCCGCCTGACGCAGACCGTCTGCGCCGTGGCTCATCATGTAGGAGAGCGCGCGGGTGAACATGCCCATCTGGCCGTGGAAGGCGACCATGCGGCCAAAGGGCTGGCCTTCTGCCTCATCTTCTTGTTCCACCATGCGCCAGCCTTCGCCGTCCTTGACGACGTAAGGCACCGGCGCGAACGGGGCGAGCGCCTCGGAGAACACGGTCGGACCGGCACCCGGGCCACCGCCGCCATGCGGGGTGGAGAAGGTCTTGTGCAGATTGATGTGCATGGCGTCGATGCCAAGATCGCCGGGGCGCACGCGGCCGACAATCGCATTGAAGTTCGCGCCATCGCAGTAGAAATACCCGCCCGCCTCGTGGATCAGACGCGCAATCTCGACGATATCGCGCTCGAACAGCCCGCACGTATTGGGGTTGGTCAGCATGATCGCGGCGACATCATCGCCGAGCTTCGCCTTGAAGGCTTCCATGTCCACGCGGCCATTGGGGCCAGCGGGGATCTCGTCGCAATAGAAGCCGCACTGCACGGCGGTTGCCGGGTTGGTGCCATGCGCGCTTTCAGGGACGAGCACGCGGCGGCGGCCGCTTTCCCCGCGCGCATCCAGCGCAGCGCGGATCGCCATCATGCCGCACAGCTCGCCATGGGCACCAGCCTTCGGGCTCATCGCGACGCACGGCGTATTGGTCAGCGTCATCAGCCAGTGGGCGAGCTCGCCGATCAGCTCGAACGCGCCCTGCACCGTCGATTGCGGCTGCAGCGGGTGAATATCGCCAAAGCCCGGCAGGCGGGCCATTTTCTCGTTCAGGCGCGGATTGTGCTTCATCGTGCACGAGCCGAGCGGATAGAGCCCGAGATCGATCGCGTAATTCTTGCGGCTCAGGCGCACATAATGGCGCATGGTTTCCGGCTCGGTGAGACCGGGAAGGCCGATCTCGCCCGTCCGCTCCAGCCCGCCAAGGCGGGTCCTGGTGCCTTTGGCCTCAGGGAAGTCGACACCGGTAATGTCGGTGCGGCCGCGCTCGAAGATCAGCGCCTCGGCCTGATCAAGACCGCGCGAACCGGAGAAGGTGTCGGCATAGCCGCCCTGCTCGATATTCGAGACCGGGCGGGAGGGGCGTCCTTGCGTGTTCATGGCCATGATTAGAGCACCTCTTTGAGAGCGCGGGCGAACAGGTCGATATCGGCCTGGCTGTTGGTTTCGGTGGCGGCGATGATGAGGAGGTTGTCCAGCCCCTTGCCCGGATAGAGGCGGCTGGCGGGCACACCGGCCAGCACGCCCTTGGCGATCAGGCTTTCGGTCACCGCAGCGGCGTCCCTGGGAAGCTTCACCGTGAACTCGTTGAAGAAGGTCGGCGTGACCAGCTCAACGCCCGGCACGGCGGACAGCGCATCGGCGAGCGTGCAGGCCGCCTCGTGATTGAGCGTCGCCATCTGGCGCAGGCCCTTCTCGCCCAGCAGCGTCATGTGAATGGTGAAGGCGAGCGCCATCAGCCCGGAATTGGTGCAGATGTTCGACGTCGCCTTGTCGCGCCGGATGTGCTGCTCGCGCGTGGAGAGCGTCAGCACGAAGCCGCGCCGCCCGTCCGCGTCCACGGTCTCGCCCGCGAGGCGGCCCGGCATGTTGCGCAGGAAGTTGCGGTCATTGCGGCAGGCAAAAAGACCGACATAGGGCCCGCCAAACTGCAGGCCGACGCCCAGCGACTGGCCTTCACCCACCACGATATCCGCGTCCATCTCGCCCGGGCTCTTCATCAGGCCCAGCGACACGATCTCGGTGACGACCGCGATCAGGAGCGCGCCTTTGGCGTGAGCCGCTTCCGCAATCGGGGTGAGGTCATGCACGCGCCCGAACACGTCCGGGTTCTGCACGACGACGCAGGCCGTTTCCTCATCGATGGCCGCGATCATGTCATCAAGCGCGCCCGGCACAGGAGCCTGCGAGGCGGTCGCGATATCCATGTATTTGCAGGCCGTATGCGTGGCGGCGGCATAGTGCGGGTGCAGATTGCCCGACAGCACGGCTTTCGAGCGCTTGGTCACCCGCGCAGCCATCAGCACGGCCTCGGCGCAGGCGGTAGAGCCGTCATACATGGAGGCATTGGCCACATCCATGCCCGTCAGGCGTGCGACCTGCGTCTGGAACTCGAACAGGGTCTGCAGCGTGCCCTGGCTGATTTCCGGCTGGTAGGGCGTGTAG
>CAZCEG010000147.1:0-6145 GCA_964497275.1 uncultured Oceanicaulis sp. | reverse complement strand
GGACGGATTGCGGGGGACGACGCCGTGCCAGAGCGAGCGGGTCAGAGTGCTTGCGGCCCGCAGACGTATTTATGCCACAACCGGGGCCGCTTGTTCAATTAAATTGTAGAAAGGTGTTGTGTGTTGCACGCAAGGCACAGATCAGGCGATCTTTGCCCGCGTGTTTGCACCCGCCTCATCCTTGGCAAAGCGTATGAGGTCGTTAAGCGGCATGGGCCGCGCAAAGAGATAGCCTTGGGCCAGCGTCGCGCCCTGTTCCCGCAGGAAGCTGAGCTGTTCACTGGTCTCCACGCCTTCGGCCACCGTCTTCAGTTTGAGGGCGCGGGCCATCGCCAGGATGGTCTCCACCACGATGCGTGCATGTGGGTCACGCGTCATGTCGCGCACGAAGCTCTGGTCGATCTTGAACACGTCGAACGGCATGCGGGTGAGGTAGGACAGGCTGGAATGGCCGGTGCCGAAATCGTCGATGGCGAAGGTGACGCCGCGCTCACGCAAGGGCGCAATCTGCTCCAGCACGCGCTCGGGCTGGCGCATCGCGGTGGATTCGGTCAGTTCCAGCTCCAGCGCTCCGGCGGGCAGGCCCGTCTCGCGCAGCGCGTCCAGCACGGTATCGGAGAAGCCTTCATCCTCGAACTGCACGGCCGATACGTTGACCGCCACCGGGATGGTGATGCCATTGCAATGCAGGCCCGCCATCTCGTTACACGCGCGGCGCAAGACCCAGTTGCCGATATCGCCTATCAGGCCGCATTCCTCGGCCGCCTGGATAAACGTGCCGGGTGACAACAGGCCCGCTGTCGGGTGGTTCCAGCGCACCAGCGCTTCCACACCGGCAATCGAGCCGTCCTTGATGGAGATTTTCGGCTGGTAGTAAACGACCAGCTGGTCGTCCCGCACGGCTTCACGCAGTTCACCTTCCAGTACCAGACGCTCAAAGGCGGTCTGGTTCATGGTCGCTTCGAAGAATTCGAACGCATTGCCGCCTGAACGCTTGGCCGCCGCCATGGCAAGGTCGGCATGGCGCAGCAGGGTTTCAGGATCATCGCCGTCACGCGGGAATACCGCGACGCCCACCGACACGCCGAGGAACACGCGGTGACCGGAAATCTCGAACGGGCGGCGAACCGCGTCGATAACCCGGCGCGCCACCCGCGCGGCATCGGCCGGATCGCGCAAGGTCGGCAGAAGGATCGTAAACTCGTCGCCGCCAAGACGGGCCACCAGTGACGGTTCAGAGCCGCTTTCGCTGTGGGAGAGATCCCAGCCCCGCGCGGTCTCGCGCAGGCGGCGGGCAACGGCTTCCAGCAGCCGGTCGCCTTCGCCAAGACCAAGCGAATCGTTGACCCGCTTGAACCGGTCGAGGTCAAGGAACAGGACGGCTCCGCCGGTGCCTTCATCGACGGCGCGGCGCGCCACACGCTCCACTTCCTTGCGGAAGCGCTCACGGTTCGGCAGCTCGGTGACCATGTCGACATAGGCAAGGCGGTGAATGCGTTTCATGGACGCATCAAGACGCGCGAACATGCGGTTGAAGGCGTTGGCCAGCACTTCCAGCTCGTCGCCCGTGCGCACATCGATACGCAGGTCCAGCTTGCGCGAGGAGGCAAGGCGGGCCGCCTCGGTCAGATTGTGGATGGGCCCGAGCGCGCCGCGCACGACCAGGGCGACGACCGGCAGGAAAATCAGCAGCGCGACGAGGCCGACCAGAATCTGACGTTGCAGGATTTCGGAGGCTGCGCGCGAGACCGCTTCGGTCGGCACATCCACCACCACCACACCCAGAAGCCGCCCGCCATGCATGACCGGGTGGGCTACGCGGATTAGTTCGTCGACAATGTCGGCGCGGCTATCAATGGCGCCAAGCGCACCGTGTACCAGCGGATCGGTGCTGCGATCACCCGGCACCATCTCAACTGCGCCTGCGGTAACGATCACATCGCGCATCGTGTCAGCGACATAGACGCCGCGCACATCGCCGCGCTCGACAAAGCTGTTCATATTGATGGTCATGCGCCGCGCATCGCGCGTTTCGAACTCTTCGGCCAGATTGGCGGCAAAAAGCTGCGATATCAGCTCGGCATGGGCCAGCGCCCGCTGCTGGTTGTCATGGGCGTTGGAGATATAGCCTATGCCGGTGAGAACCGCTGTCGCTGCAATAAGGACAATGCCGCACAGCACGGTGAATTTCATCACCAGTGAGCGCATCATGCGCGACAGGGCGTGACGGAGCGGTGCCATCTGACCTCTCGGGGCTGGCTGCCACTCGCGGGTATCGGGCCCCAAGCGCAGCAAGAAGACCGGGAAGGTCCGATAATTTGCTGAAAATGGCGTTAAGGACCCTGACAGGACCCGTTAACTTGTTGAATTAAAGCCGATGCTGCCGATTGCCCGTCCTGTCAGGCGGCCGGGATGGCAATCGCGCGCTTGCGGGCGAGCTCTGCAAGGCTGACCAGCGGGCGCGCACCGACATGGGAGATCACCTCCGCTGCCGCCATCACGCCGAGGCGTCCGCAGGTTTCAAGGCTCGCCCCGCGCGCCAGTCCCAGCAGGAAGCCGGCGGCGAACAGATCGCCAGCGCCTGTGGTATCGACCAGCTTTTCGACAGGGTCTGCCGGTACGGCGACGCTCTGCTCGCCAGAGACAATCACCGCACCCTTTTCGGAGCGCGTGACGGCCGCGATATGGGTTTCGGCCCTCACAGCGGCCAGCGCCGCGTCGAAACTCTCCATCTGATATAGGGATTTCAGCTCGGCTTCGTTGGCAAAGATGACATCGACATGGTTGGCCACGAGATCGCGGAAGCTGGCGCGGTGACGATCCACGCAGAACGGATCAGATAGGGTCAGCGCCACCTTGCGGCCTGCCTTGCGGGCAATGTCGGCTGCGCGCACAAAGGCGGCTTTCGCCTCGTCGCGGTCATAGAGATAACCTTCCAGATAGGTGATCCTGGCCGCTGCAATCCGCTCAGCATCCACATCCTCTTCGGAAAACAGGGTCGAGGCCCCGAGGAAGGTGTTCATGGAACGCTGGGCGTCGGGCGTCACAAGGATGAGGCAGCGCGCCGTCGCAGGTCCGCCCACCAGCGGTGCGGTCGAATACTCAACGCCCGTGGCGCGCAGGTCATGGCCGAAAATCTCGCCGAGCTGGTCATTGGCGACCTTGCCGATATAGGCGCCGCGCCCGCCAAGGCTGGCAATGCCTGCGAGCGTGTTGGCCGCCGAGCCGCCGGAAACTTCCTGCCCCGGTCCCATGGCGGCGTAGAGCGTCTTGGCGCGATCTTCGTCGATCAGCGTCATCGCGCCCTTCTCGATCCCGTGCTGGCCGAGAAACGCGTCATCTGCGGTGGCGATCACATCGACGATCGCATTGCCGACACCGATCACGTCATAACGCGTTGAAGCCATGGGGATTGGTCCTTGTCTGTCTGGTATCCGGGAAATGCCGCAAGCGGCTTAACCCGGCAGGTCCGGCAGAACAAGTCTTACCGCCTGCTGACACATTCTTGACGGGCGCGGTCGGCCCGCTAGACCGGCGACACCGACACCCGCAAAGGACGGCCCCATGCGCAAAATCGCCTATCTGGTCTCCGCCAATGTGCTCGCCCACCGGCGCGAGGCGCGTTCCGATGCACATGAATTCACGGCCCAGATGGCGGCGATTGAGGGGCCGTGCCGGCAGGCCGGTTTCGCACTGGAAGCGATTGTCTGGGATGAAGGCTTCGACCCGGAGCACTATGAGGCGGTAATCGTGGGCCCGACCTGGGATTACTGGGACAAGTCCGCTCGGTTTGTCGACGTGCTGTCGGCTGCCAGCGCATCGCGTCCCCTCCTGAATCCGCTCAATGTCGTGCGCTGGAACATGGACAAGACATATTTGCGCGATCTGGCGCGTCTTGGCGCCCCTGTCATCGAGACCGTGTGGGCGGACGCCGCGACGCCAGATGCCATTGCAGCGGCGTTCGACACGCTTGGCAGCGATGATGTCGTCATCAAGCCGGTGATCGGGGCGGGCGCATGGCGTCAGGCGCGGGTGAAGCGCCGTGAAGCCTTGCCCGATGCCAGCCTTTTGCCGCCCGAGCGCGCGATGATACAGGCCTTCCTGCCGGCCATTGCGGAAGAGGGCGAATACTCCTTCCTCTTCTTTGGCGGCGAATACTCTCACGCCGTTGTCAAACGGCCTGTGAAGGGCGATTACCGGATTCAGGGCATGTATGGCGGCGTGGATACCGCTCACGAACCGTCAGCCGATGACATCGCCCTTGCCCGCCAGTGCCTCGAAGCGGCCTGCACCCATTGCGGGGTGGAGACCCTGCTCTATGCGCGCGTCGACATGGTGCGCGGTAATGAGGGCGCACTGAAGCTGATGGAGATCGAGCTCATCGAGCCCTTCTACTATCCCGATAATGCGCCGGGCATGGGCGAGGTGTTCGCCCGTGCTCTCTCAAGGCTTCTCTAGCCGAACTTTTTCGGATCGTAGGGCTTGTCGGCCATCGGGCGGAAGACCCAGGCCGAATAGCCGCCCGCGACGGCGAGGACGAGGCCGATCAGGGCGGTCACAATCTGCCCGCCGAGCAGCGCCCATAGCGCCAGCCCTATCCCTGCGAGCCCCACGGCCAGTGACGGCAGGAACGCTTTCAGCCGGGCGGTGAAGGGCGCACCTTCGATGTAGCGAACGTCCGTTCGTTTCTTTAGTGCGCCGTGAATATCACGCAGGAACAGGGCAAACTGGTCGGCCCTGTTCTCCCAGCGGAAAATACCCTTGCTGAGTTGAGACGAAAAACCGATCGTTCGTCCCCTTCCGGTGACACGGCAGATGATCTGCGCAGGCGCGGACGAGCCGAGGCCGGAGGGCTCGACCGACAGGCGCACCTCTTCGATCTCGTCAATCGCGATACGGCGAAGAAGCGTGCCTTCGGCGCTTTCTTCGAGCCTGTCTGCCCACAGCACGATTTCCCGGCGCGGTGAGGCCACCGACCGGCAGTCTTCCAGACGGGCGCGTATGCGTTTGCGGGGGGCGGTGCTGGCAGGGCTCATGGGCCAACGTCATGCCTGCCCTCTTGCCCCTGCGTCAAGAAAGCGTCACGGTCAGCCCATGGCGAACACACGCAAATTTCTGTTGATTGGCGATGGCAGCGGGGAATCCTCCGCTGCCGCGCTCTATGCGGCGCATCGCGCCCATAATACAGGCGGCAAGGTGGCTGTGCTGGCCGTCATCGAAACCGAAGGCGTAGAGCCGTGGCTCGGCGTAGGTGAGACCATGCGCCGGGAAGCCATGGAGGCGGCCGAAGCCGCGCTTGAAAGCCTTGCCGAGGATATTGAAGGCGTAACGGGCACAAGGCCCGAACTGCTGGTGCGTGAGGGCGAGGCCATTCACTGCCTGCGCAAGCTGATCGAGGAGGATGAGAGCATCTCCATCCTCGTTCTGGGCGCAGCGGCAGGCGGGGATGGTCCGGGTCCGCTGGTGACCGCCCTGTCGCGCGGCAAGGGACTGTTTGGCGCGCGCGCCATCCCTGTGACCGTGGTACCGGGCGAGCTGTCGCAAGAGCAGATCATCGCGCTGACCTGACAAGCCCCTGATGCCATCAGGGTTGAAGCGGGCGCGCCGATGGGCCACTTGAAGGGTCAGACGAGCTGCCCGGAGTGCGCGCCATGTTCATCCAGACCGAAGCCACCCCCAATCCCGATACGCTGAAATTCCTGCCCGGACAGGAGATCGCTCCGTCAGAGCCGCTGGATTTTGCCACCCCTGAGGCGGCGCAATCCTCACTTCTGGCGCGCGAGCTTTTCGCGGTCGATGGTGTGGTGCGCGTGTTTGCGGGCGCCGATTTCGTCTCGGTCACCAAGGCCGAAGGCGTTGACTGGGTCCATATCAAGCCTGCCGTGCTGGGCGCGATCATGGACGTCTTGCAGTCCGGCAAGGCGCTCTTTGCCAGCGATGCAGGCGATGATGTGGTGGAGTACGAAGGCGCGGCAGCCGCCATCGTGAAGGAAATCCGCGAGGTCATCGATACGCGCGTGCGCCCCACCGTGGCGCAGGATGGCGGCGATATCGTGTTTCATGCCTATGACGAGACGACGGGCGTTGTCAGCCTGCATATGCGCGGCGCATGCTCGGGCTGCCCGAGCTCGACCGCGACCCTGCG
>CAZCEG010000146.1:0-6176 GCA_964497275.1 uncultured Oceanicaulis sp. | reverse complement strand
GAACGTTCGCGATTGGCCATCCCAAGGCCGCCCGCGCCATCCGTCCCCTTACCCCGCCAACCAAGGCGGGGATTTTCCTGCTGGGTCAGGCCGCAGTGCGGGCAAAATCCATGAACACAGGCGCGATATCGCCCAGATGCTTGGACTGGTAGCGCGTGGTGATGTGATCAACCGGGGCAATGCGCCAGTCATCGGCCTTGTCCGCCCGCCAGTCGAGCCCTGGCGTGTCCAGAAGTATCGGCAAGGCCCAGTCGGCATAGACGCGCACATCGGTTGCGACGCGCAGCTGGCCGCCGGGTTTCAGGATGCGCGCAAGCTCAAGAGCGGTGTCGGCGTGCACGAAGCGGCGGAAGGCATGGCGCTTTTTCGGCCAGGGATCAGGAAACAGGAGGAAGATGCGGTCAAAGCTCGCATCGGGCATGCGCTCGATCTCGCCGCGGGCATCGGCCCGCTTAACACGGACATTGGCGAGCCCCTGCTCCTCGATACCGGTCAGCGCCTTGGCCACCCCGTTGAGGAAAGGTTCGATGCCCATGAAGCCGGTATCGGGCGCGCGCGCCGCCTGCCCGATCAGGTGCTCGGAGGCACCAAAGCCGATCTCCAGCACATGGGCCTTAAAGCCCGGCAGCAGGGCAGCAGGGTCCACCACGCCTTCATCCGGCCAGCTGGAGGCGGGCAGGAGCGTGTCCACCAGCTGTTGCTGGCGCGCGGTAAGGGCATGGCCCTTGGCCCGCCCGTAAAGGCGGCGGGCCTTCGGGTGCGGACCGTCCGTCATGAGGTTCAGGCAAGACCCTTGAGCTGGTCGACAAGGTCGGTCTTCTCCCACGAGAAGCCGCCATCGGCGTCCGGCGTGCGCCCGAAATGGCCGTAGGCCGCGCTGCGCGCATAGATCGGACGGTTCAGCTGCAGATGAGTGCGGATGCCGCGCGGGGAGAGGTTCATCAGCTGGGGCAGGACCTGTTCCAGCTTCGCCTCGTCCACCTCGCCCGTGCCGTGCAGGTCCACATAGACCGCCAGCGGCTTGGCGACCCCGATCGCATAGGCAAGCTGGATGGTGCATTTCGCCGCGAGGCCTGCTGCGACCACGTTCTTGGCGAGATAGCGCGCCGCATAGGCCGCCGACCGGTCCACCTTGGTCGGGTCCTTGCCGGAGAACGCGCCGCCGCCATGGGGGGCTGCGCCGCCATAGGTGTCCACGATGATCTTGCGGCCTGTCAGGCCTGCATCGCCATCGGGTCCGCCAATGACGAACTTGCCGGTCGGGTTCACATAGAACTCGTCCTCGGGCGGGAACCAGCCTTCGGGCAGGACTTCGCGGACCACGGGGCGGACGAGCTCACGCACCTCTTCAAGGCTCACCTTGTCCTTGTGCTGGGTGGAGACGACCACATTGGTCACGCCCACCGGCTTGCCGTTCTCATAGCGCAGCGAGACTTGCGACTTGGCATCCGGCTCGAACGCGCTGACCGCGCCGGATTTGCGCAATTCGGCCATGCGCTTGAGAATCTGGTGGGAATAGAGGATCGGGGCCGGCATCAGCTCGGGCGTCTCGTTCGTGGCAAAGCCGAACATGATGCCCTGGTCGCCTGCGCCCTCTTCCTTGAAGGCGCCGGTGCCTTCGTCCACGCCCATCGCGATATCGGCGGACTGTTCGTGGAGATAGTTGGAGAAGGCCGCATTCTTCCAGTGGAAGCCGTCCTGCTCGTAGCCGATATCCTTCACCGCAGCGCGCACGGCCGCTTCGATCTCGTCGCCCGAAATCTCTTCGGCGCAGCGCACTTCGCCGGCCAGCACGATGCGGTTGGTGGTGGTCAGGGTCTCGCACGCGACACGTGCTACCGGATCGCGGGCCAGAAACAGGTCCACGACAGTATCCGAGATACGGTCGCACACCTTGTCCGGATGACCTTCCGATACGCTTTCACTGGTAAAGATATAGGACGAACGCGCCACGATGAGCCTCATATAAAGCTTGCTTTATGTGAGGCGCTTAAAGACCATCTCGCCGATGAAAGCAAGGCGTGTTGTAAATCGCGAAGCGTCTGCGCTGCCTAATCTGCCGGATCGTCGACATCGGCGAGCGAGCGGACGAGCTCCAGAACGCGCCGGCGCACCTTGGGATCGGTGATGCGCGAAAAGGCCTGTGCCAGCGCAACACCGTCAGACGACTGAAGGAAGTCGTTGATGATCGGGGTCTGGTCCCCTTCGGCAAATCCTGACGCGGCGGCAGAGGTGTTCACGCCCTCGTAGAAGAAACCCACCGGCACCTCCAGAACGCGGGCCAGAGTCCACAGGCGGCCTGCGCCAATACGGTTGGTGCCGCGCTCGTATTTCTGGACCTGCTGGAAGGTGACGCCCAGCTCATCGCCAAGCTTTTCCTGACTCATGTTCAGGATCTGCCGGCGCAGGCGCACTCGTGAACCAACGTGCCGGTCGACAGGGTTAGGCTCTCGTGGATTGATCGACATCGATGCACTTCCCCCAAAAACAGACAAACCCGGACGTTATTACCACGTCCGATATCAACAAGGAAAAAGCAATTTCCAGGACTACGGCTTCCGGTTCGGGACGGAAGTATAGTGGAAACCGAACTGCAGGCACGTCAGGAACAAAAGGCCAAACACAATCCACAGATAATCACCATGAATCGCGTATGTCACTGGTTGGAGCGCTCTTGGCACATTGATGTCAAGAGTTTCATTCATTCTGGGGTCTAACAGCCGCACCGCTCTGCCAAAAGGATCAACCAGTCCAGATGCGCCAAGGGATGCGGAGCGCACGAGCGGCAGGCCCTCTTCTATCGCCCGGTAGCGGGCCTGGTTGAGATGTTGGCGCGGACCGGCCGAATTTCCATACCAGGCATCGTTGGAAATATTGAGGAGAAAACCGGGCCGATCGGTCCCTCGCGGCGCGAAACGCGGGAAAATGACCTCGTAGCAGATCAGCGGCGCAAACCCGGGCAATCCGCCCACCTCCAGCGTCTCCGGTCCCGGGCCGGGCGTATAGAAAGGTGCATTCATGGAAAGGGTGTTGAAGCCGAACAGGCCGGTGAAGGCGTGCAGCGGATTACCCTCACCAAAGGGCACAAGGCGCACCTTGTCATAAATCGCCTCGACCGCGCCGGAGCCGTCCTCAAACAGGAGCGCGGCAAGCGAGTTGTAATAGAGTTCACCTTCCGGGAAGCGGTCGCGCCGGGTTACACCCGCCCACAGACGTGTGCCGGAGGGTAGCTGATCTTCCAGCCGGATCAGGACGGCGCTGTCCTCCAGCATGATGGTGGGGATCGCGCCTTCCGGCCAGATGACGGCATCCACATTCTCAAGCCCCGGCCGCAGGGTCAGATCAAGATAGGACTGGAGTATTTGAAGCCGGTTCGCGTAGCGCTTTTCCGGTTGCGCAATGGCAAGCTGCACCACCCGCAGACGCGTGTCGGTGACCTCGTCGGGGGCATTGGCAAGGCGCACACTGCCGTGCGTCCACAGGCCCGCCAGCAGCACGAAGGAGACCGCCACCGGCACCGCCCTCATCCAGCCTGCACCCCCGCGGATCAGCGCCGCAGGGCTGGCAAAGGCGTAAAGGGTGAGCGCGGAAAGGCCCGCCGCCCCGATCAGGCTGGCCGACTGGCTGATCGGCGTTCCCGCTTCAAAGACATGACCTGCCAGATTCCACGGGAAGCCGGAGAGCACGACAGAGCGGGTCATCTCCACAATTGTGAAGAGAACGGCAAACAGGCCAATGCGTGACGGCCCGTCCGGCGCAAAGTGGGCATAGAGGCTGGCCGCAAGACCCCAGAACAGGGCAAGACCGCCGGGCAATAGTGTCAGCGGCGCCCAGATCAGCCAGACATGTTCTTCAGCGCTGACCAGGAAGGCATTGGCGACCCACCAGGTGCCGCCGAGAAAATAGCCCGACGCAAAACACCAGCCCCGCCAGAATCCGCTCCTGCGAGGTGTAGCGCCCTGCCGGGCCGCATCCAGCGACAGCACGAGAAGGACAAGGCCCGCAATCAGCGCAGGCTGGAAGAAGAAGGGCGCATGCGCGAAGGTGGAGAAAAGCCCTGCGGCAAACAGGGCAAGGCCTGCACGCCAGCCGGGCAGCGCGGTCCACACCGCCACGAGGCGGGCGAGGCGAACCGGCAAGTCGGCCATCATGACGCCGCCTGCACCTCGGAACCAGCAAGCGGGCCGCCCGGACGCGGCGCGCGGATGCGCACCCGGCGTATGCGGCGCGGATCGGAATCGAGAATTTCAAACTCGAGGCCGGTGGAATGGGCGATCACCTCGCCCCGCTCAGGCACGCGGCTCGCCAGCATGAAGACCAGACCGCCGAGCGTGTCGACATCTTCCAGCTCGTCTTCGGTGGCTACCGGATAGCCCAGAACGTCTTCGAGCTCTTCCAGCGGCGTGCGGGCATCGGCCTCCCAGATATGGGGACCGCGGGCGCGCACCATCGGGCCTTCGGCCTCGTCGTGCTCGTCATCAATCTCGCCGACAATGGGCTCCAGCAGGTCTTCCAGCGTCACGAGCCCGTCCGTGCCGCCATATTCATCAACGACGAGCGCCATGTGCATGCGGCGCGACTGCATGCGCACCAGAAGATCGGCTGCGCGCATGGAGGGCGGCACGTAAAGCAGCGGACGGCGCACCTGCGGCAGGATTTTCATGCTCGCCCAGTCTTCCGGGCGGCGGCCTGTCTCATCGCCTGCCAGATGCACCATCACGTCCTTGATGTGCACCACGCCCACCGGATCATCCAGCGTCTCGCGATAGAGCGGCAGGCGCGAATGGGAGGCTTCAGCGAACAGGCGCGCGACGTCGCCCAGCGGCGTATCCATGTCCAGCGCGATGATATCGGCGCGGGGCACCATCACATCGGCGACGCGCAGCGTATCGAGCGCATCGACCTTGAAGATGAGTTCACCTCCGGCAGGCTGGCCCGCCTGAGCCCCGTTGGCCTGCACCGTGCTGTCCTCAGCCGGCACAGCCAGTTCCGGGACCGGACGCCTGTAAATGGCGCCCTTCAGCCGGGCCATGAGACTTCGTCTTGGCGGGTCGTCGCTCATCACGCTCATTCTTTGTCCCCATAAGGATTGGCGATACCGAGCCTTGCCAGCGCCGCCACCTCGAGGGCCTCCATCTCTTCAGCCTCTGCATCGCCCTCATGGTCAAACCCGTTGAGGTGCAGCACGCCGTGGACAGCAAGATGGGCTGCGTGATCGACAAGTGCAATCCCGCGCGTGGCCGCTTCGGCCTGACAGGTCTCGAAGGCGAGCGCCACATCGCCCGGATAGTTCTCGCTTTCCGGTGCCGGAAAGGAGAGCACATTGGTCGGCCTGTCCTTGCCGCGGAAGCGCTGGTTCAGCGAATGCAGCGTGGCATCAGACGTCAAGAGGATCACAGCCGCGCCCGCGCGCGGACCGGCAATCAGCGACAGAGCGCTCGCCACCGCAGCCTCGCAGCGTTCGGCCACCCCGCTCACGGCTTCCCAGCCGGGATGGTCCAGCACGATTTCGGCAACAGGGCCTGCGCTCACAGGGCTGCATCCGCGCGTTCATAGGCATCGACAATCAGGCCCACCAGATCATGGCGGACGACATCGGTGCGGGTAAACCTTGTGACCGCGATGCGCGGCACACCGGCAAGAATATCAAGCGCATGGCCGAGCCCTGACGGCTCACGCGGGCCGAGATCGGTCTGCGTCGGATCGCCGGTAATGGCCATGCGCGAACCCTGCCCCAGACGCGTCAGCATCATGCGCATCTGCGCGCGCGTGGCATTCTGGGCTTCGTCGCAGACGATAAAGGCGCGGTTCAGCGTGCGCCCGCGCATGAAGGCGAGCGGCGCCACCTCGATCCTGCCTTCCTCGCGCATCTTGTCGACCACGCGCTGGGTCAGCGCTTCGCGTAGCGAATCCCAGATTGGCAGAAGATAGGGATCGATCTTCTCATTGAGGTCGCCCGGCAGGAAGCCGAGGCGTTCACCCGCCTCCACCGCCGGCCGGGTGATGACCAGACGGTCGATCTCGCCGCGCGCCAGCTTGGCCGCGCCCCAGGCAACGGCGAGCAGCGTCTTGCCGGTACCCGCAGGGCCGACGCCGAACACCATGTCATAGGCGCCCTCATCTTTCAGGGCGCGCACATAATTGCCCTGATTGACGGTGCGGGCCGCAAAGCTCAC
>CAZCEG010000145.1:0-6227 GCA_964497275.1 uncultured Oceanicaulis sp. | reverse complement strand
CGCGGTTGAAGCGCGCGGCGATATCGCGTGACAGCTCAAGGTGCTGCTTCTGGTCCTCGCCCACTGGCACGTGGGTTGCCTTGTAGACGAGGATGTCGGCGGCCTGCAGGACTGGATAGGTGAAGAGGCCGACGCTGGCGCGCTCGGCATCCTTGCCCGCCTTGTCCTTGAACTGCGTCATGCGCTCCAGCCAGCCAAGGCGGGCGACGCAATTGAAAATCCACGCAAGCTCTGCGTGTTCGCGCACGGAGGACTGCGCAAAGACGGCGCTGCGCGACGGGTCCACGCCCGCAGCCAGATAGGCGGCTGCCACAGAGCGCACGGCATCGGGCAGGGCGGCCGGATCGTGCGGCATGGTCATGGCGTGCATGTCCACCACGCAGTAGAAGCAGGGCACGCCCCGATCCTGCAGCGCCACCCAGTTCTTCAGAGCGCCGAGATAATTGCCAAGATGCAGCGCGCCGGTCGGCTGCATGCCGGACAGGATACGCTCAGGGCCTGTGTAATCGGTCGGGGTCTCGCTCATGGATGGCTCGCAACGCTTTCGGGAAGGAAGGAATAGGCGGGATGTAGGGCGATGGGGTTTAACCGCCCAGCGCCAAAGGCTCAAGCGCGCTTAGAGGTCATCGCCCGCTCCGGTCACGGCTTTTTCGCCGCGCCGGGGTTTGAGCGCATCGGCAAACTCTGAAGGGCGCACCGCGCCGAGCGCCAGAGCGCTGCCAGCAAAGGCCAGACCGCCTGCGCCAACCACGAGCACCAGCGTGACGAGGGTCAGCAAGCTGCCTGTGAGGGCCGGTAGAACGCTGGTCAACACGCC
This sequence comes from uncultured Oceanicaulis sp., assembly GCA_964497275.1. GTDB lineage: Bacteria > Pseudomonadota > Alphaproteobacteria > Caulobacterales > Maricaulaceae > Glycocaulis. The sequence goes on along the minus strand of CAZCEG010000145.1, from coordinate 5,410 downwards.
CGGCAGGAAAGCCGCCAGCGCCCAGACGATAGCCCCCATCAGCATGGACGCGGCAAGCAGGCGCGGCGCGTTGCGGGCCAGGCGTGGATCAATCTGCAAGAGCCCGCGTGTGCGCAAGGTGACGGCCAGAAGCCCTGCATTCACCCAGCCAGCGAGGCTGGACGCGATGGCAAGGCCGATAAAGCCGAGCCCGCCAAAGAACAGCGCCAGTGCGAAGATGAAATTTACCGCCACGGCGGCGAGCGCAAAGCGCATCGGGGTTTTGGTGTCCTCGCGCGCAAAGAAGGCGGGCGCCAGCACCTTTACGAGCACGAAGGCAGGAAGACCGAGCCCGGCTATGGCCAGCGCAATGCCGGTATTGCGCGTGTCGGCCGCGGAAAACGCGCCGCGCTCATAGATGCCGGCTGTGATGAGGTCTGGAATGGCCAGAAATGCGAAAGCGGCTGGCAGGGTGAGCGCCAGAGACACTTCCAGCGCGCGGTTCATGGCAAAATGCCCGCCCGCCTCATCGCCCGTGCGCACCCGCCGTGTGAGGTTCGGCAACAGGGCTATCCCCATGGCGATGCCGATCATGCCCAGCGGCAACTGGTAGAGACGCTCGGCATAATTGAGCCAGGAGCGCGCGCCTTCCTCCAGCGTGGCGATGGAGGAGGTGACGACGACATTGATCTGCACCGCGCTCGCCGCCACCGCTCCCGGAATGCCAAGGGCGATGAGCCGCTTCACGCGCGGGGTGAGCTTCGGCGGGAGCAGGCGCAGGCGCAGTTTTGCGCGCGCGGCTGATGTCCACACCATCGCCACCTGCAACACGCCGGACGCCGTGACACCCCAGGCGAGCCAGATGACCAGCTCATCGGTGGAGTTGCCGGGGTTGAAGGCCAGCACCGCGATCATCACCAGATTGAGCGCAACCGGCGCGAAGGCCGCCATGGCAAACCGGCCATGACTGTTCAGCCCGCCCGAAATCAGCGCCGTGACGGTCATGGCGAGCAGATAGGGCATCATGATCTGCAGGAGCAGGACGGCGAGCGCCATGCCATCGGGATCGCCAATACGGCCCGGAAAGAAGCCATAAGCCAGCCAGGGCGCGAATATCTGGAAGGCGATGACCAGAATGCCGGTAATGGTCGCCATGAAGGAGAGGGCTTCTGAGGCGAAGCGGTCAGCCTCCTCGCGCCCCTTGCCCTCCAGCTCGCGGCCATAGAGCGGGATGAAGGCGGCATTGAACGCGCCTTCGGCCAGCACGCGGCGGAAGGTGTTCGGGATGGTCATGGCCTGAAAGAAGGTGTCGGCCACAGGGCCTGCACCGAGGCGCGCTGCGGTGAGGATCTCGCGGGCAAGCCCTGCCACACGGCTTAGAAGGGTGAGGGCGCTGATTACGCCCAGATTGCGGAGCAGACGCATCGTCTAGCGGCCTATGCTGGCTTCGGCGCGCTGGCGCGCAGGGGCTGTGCCGGCGTCAGCGCCGCCCAGAACCGCCATCAGCGCGTCGGTGATGGCGGTCTGGGTCGCGGGGGCGATGATCTTGCGGCCCTGTTCGGTCACGTAAAACACGTCCACCGCGCGCTCGCCATACCCGTCAATGCGCGCGGCCTGCACGGACAGGCCAAGGCCGGTAATGGCGCGGGCAAGGTCGTGCAGAAGGCCCGGCCGGTCGCGGCCAGAGGCTTCCACCACCAGCGCGCCATCGGCGGCCTCACCCTCGATCTTGACGTAGGGGGTGACGTTGAAGGCGGCTTCCCGGCGTGCCACCCGCCGGGTGGGAATGACATGTTCATCGCCAAGCCCGTTGCGGGCCGCCATCTCCACCCGGGCCTTCAGCCGGTCGAGCGCGGCAAGATCGGACCAGCCATAGGGCTTGCCGCCCGGTTCCTGCACGAAGAACACGTCAAAGGCCGTGCCGCCGGAGGTGGTGGCAACCTGCGCGCCGACCACGTTCGCGCCGGAAAGCGCCAGCGCGCCTGCGATATCGGCAAACAGGCCGTCGCGGTCAGGGGCTAGGATCAGCACTTCTGCGGCAGAGCGGCGCCTGTCGATGCGCACCCCGCAGGCGACTTGTGCGCGGCGAGCCTCAGCTGCACGCACGAAGGCGGCATGGCGCAGCCGGTCGCTCTCGGCAAAGGACAGCCAGTAGCTGTCATCCAGTTCGGTCGTCCAGCGCGCACCGAAGGCCGGGTCAATGCGCGCCATCTCGGTGCGAAAGCGGGTCCGCGCACGGTCTGCGCGGGCGTGCAGGCGGGCGAGCGCCTCGTCCTCGCCGGCACGTTCCTCGCCTGAGAGCACGGCTGCGGTTGCTTCATAGAGATCGCGGATCAGCTGGGCTTTCCAGCCATTCCACACGCCGGGGCCAACAGCGCGGATATCCACCACAGTCAGCACGGTCAGAAGCCGCAACCGTTCCAGATTGCTGACCAGACGGGCAAAATCGAGCACGGTGCGCGGATCGGAGAGGTCGCGGCGCTGGGCGGCATCGCTCATCTCGAGGTGGGAGCGGATCAGCCACGCAACGAGCGCCGTTTCCGCTTCATCAAGCCCCAGCCGCGCGCAGGCAACAAGCGCCCGCTCTGCGCCCTCAATGCACTGATCGCCCTGCCCCTTGCCGGTATCGTGCAGGAGCACGGCCAGATGCAATGCGCGCCGATGGGTGATGTCGCTGATGATGCGCGTCGCCAGCGGGTGATCGCCCGCAAGCCGTCCCCGCTCGATATCACGCAAGAGGCCAAGGGCGTTGAGCGTATGCTCATCGACCGTGAAGCGGTGATACATGTTGAACTGGGTGCGCGCGACAATATCGCCAAATTCGGGGATGTAGGCGCCCAGAAGCCCTGCTTCCGTCATCGCCCGCAGCGTCATGCGCGGATCATCAGATTCCAGCAGGATGGCAAAGAAGCTGCGCGCGGCGCGCTGGTCGGCGCGGAAATCCTCATCGACCAGCCGCAAGGACCGTCCGACCAGCGCCACCGCATCCGGGTGCAGGTCCAGATGGCGCGCGGCGGCGAGCTCAAACAGCATCAGCAGGCGCACCGGGTCGTCTTCCACCACGGCAGGGTCGGTGAAGGTCAGCCGGCCAGAGCGGATCGCAAATCCGGCTTCGGCAAGGCCGTCTTCATCCTGCGGACCGTCAGCGGGCAGGAAGCGGCCAATCCCTGCGGGCGGGCCTTTGAGCTCGTCGGCTTCCAGCTTGGCGCAGACAAGGCGCGTCAGCGCGCCGACATCGATGGCGCGGCGGAAATAGTCGCGCATGAAATCTTCAACGCCGAGCGTCTCTTCCCCGTCCTCATAGCCCATCAGGGTTGAGATTTCGGGTTGGGTGTCGAAGGTCAGCCTGTCATCCTTGCGGCCATTGATGGTGTGCAGGTGGAAGCGGACCGTCCAGAAGAAGTCTTCGGCCTTCAGATAGCGCTCCACGTCCTGCACGGTCAGGAGGCCGCCCGCCACCCAGCGCTCCATCGCGTCATTGCCGTAAAGCACCTGGGCGAGCCAGCGAATGGTCTGCAGATCGCGCAGCGCGCCCTTGCCGTCCTTGATGTTGGGCTCGACCGCATAGCGGCTGTCACCCTGCCGGTCCACGCGGGCATCGCGCTCGGAGAGCTTGGCGCTGACAAAGCCTGCAATCTCGTCATGGGCGCGCAGCGTGCGGGCAAACTTGTGGCGCAGGGTGGAGACAAGGCGCTCATCGCCTGACACCCAGCGCACATCCAGAAGCGCGGTGCGCTCCGACACGTCCTCGCGGGCAAGGGCAATGGCTTCGTCCACCGTGCGGATCGCGCCGCCGCCAATGTTCAGCCCGCAATCCCACAGCACGTAGAGCATGCGCTCCACAATGCCTTCCCCGCCTTCGCGCAAGGGCGTTCCGGCTAGAAACAGAAGGTCGATATCCGATTGCGGGGCCAGCTCGCCCGCGCCCCAGCCGCCCAGCGCACACACTGCAAGGCCCGCCGCGTTGGCACCTTCCGGGTCGACATCGGTGGCGATGGAATCAAACAGGGCGCGGATGGCCGCATTCATCACGCCTGAAAGCGCGCGTGCCGCTTCCAGTCCGCCGCCCTTGCCATGAAGCTTGCCAGCGGCATAGGCGCGCCCTGCCTCGATATATTTCTTCAGCCGGCCGATCCCGGCCTGGCGGGCGCCCGGCGCATCCCAGCCCTCGCGCGTCGCGGCGGCGAGTTCTGCGCGCAGGCGCAGTCCATCAAGGGCGGAAGGCAGGGCGGAAAGGCGCATGGCCATAGCCTTACGCGATCGTATGGCTGCCGTCAGCCATCCTTTTGCCGTGACGGCGCTAGCGGGCCCCAGCTTCGACCACCAGTGCTTCGCTTGCGGCCACCTCGCCGCGCACCAGTGCCTGATAGGCGGTGAGCGTCTCCTGCGGCCCATCAAGGCTGCGCCAGTCGAGAAGCGTATCTACCGCGGCGGCAAATTGCGCCCAGGCCTCGCCCTGACGCTTTGCGAAGCCTTCAGGCCCCCATTCGGCCACGCGTTTGCGGGCATCGTCAGGGGCGAAGAAGAAGGTGGGGCGGGGGCCGGGCAGATCACGCGCGGGCGCGCTTTTCTCCCAGTGCGCGCCGCCAACGCGGATATTGGCCTTCAGGCTCTCACCAAAGCGCGTATGCAGCGCGCGGTTCACCTCCGCCGAGCCTGCAAAATCGACGATCAGCCGGGCGGGCGCGGGGTCCATCGCAGCTATGTCGTCATAGGCGATGACGGCGTCATAGAGCCCGCTATCCTTCACGAACCCGGTATTGCGCGCGGAGGTCAGCCCTTCCACCAGTACGCTTTCGGGCCGCCCGCGTTTGAGCAGGAAGGCGAGCGCCAGAGCCGTCTTGCTCGATGCGCTGGTCAGGACGATCCGCGCCGCGCCGGAAAAGCCGGTATCACGCAAATGCGCATCGATCAGGAAGGATGTCAGGAACAGGGGCTGGAGCACCATCTGCGCGGCTTCGCGCGCCGGATTGTCGCCGGAATCAGGCGCGCAGCGCTCATAGCGGTTATAGACCGGCGGCAGTTCGGCGCGGTGGGGCGCGGCATCCATGAAGCTGTCAGGGCGGATCTTGCCCGGCGTGATGATGAGTTCGCTTGCGGCAGGCAGGTAGCCATAGACGCGCTCGCCAACGGCCACGCCTTCGCTGCGGCTCTCTGTCACTTCGGCAAAGCCCCAGACGGGCAGGCGGCCGCGCCCGTCCGCACCGGGAAAGAAGCGCCAATAGCCCATCGCCTCGCCGAAGGCGGCATAGGTGATATTGTTGGCGGTCAGGGCAAAGCGGCGCACGCCAAGGCGCGCCTCGCCAGCCTGCAATTCGCGGGAGGCCTCCTTCACCAGGCGCGCCTGCGTGATGTCGGCCCGGTCAATGCTCAAAGCCCAGCTCATCGATGATATCTCCGAATGGCTTGCCCTCGTCCAGCAGGCCTTTGA
>CAZCEG010000144.1:0-6231 GCA_964497275.1 uncultured Oceanicaulis sp. | reverse complement strand
GTTTCCAGCTCTGGCTGGCCATGGTGCGTGACCGCTCCAAGATCGAACCGCTGATGGAGATTGCGGGCGGCATAGCGCTGGCGGGCATTTTCGCGGTGGCAGGCTGGCGCATGGCCAGCGGCGACAGCGATGTGGGCCGCTTCCTCGGTGTCATCGCCGCGCTTCTGATTGTCAGCCCCGCCTTGCGCGCCCTCGGCTCGCTGGCGGGCGCCATTCAGGAAGGCATGGGCGTGCTGGAGCGCGTCTTCAACCTGCTTGATGAAGATCCGCGCCTCGTCGAAACCGCAAAGGCAAAGCCCCTGAAGCTCAAGGGCGGCGCGGTCAGCTTCAAGGATGTGCGCTTTGCCTATGATGCGGACAAGACGGCGCTCTCCGGCATTGATCTCGACGTGCCTGCAGGCAAGACAGTGGCGCTGGTCGGTCCGTCAGGCTCTGGCAAGACCAGCGTGCTGAACCTGATCGCCCGGCTTTATGATCCGCAACGCGGACGCATCGAGATTGATGGTCAGGACATCGCGAAAGCGACGCTGGCAAGCGTGCGCGGCGCGGTAGCGCTCGTCAGTCAGGACATCACGCTGTTTGACGATACGATTGCCGCCAATATCGGCTTTGGCGCGCTCGATGCCGATCAGGCCGCCATAGAAGCGGCGGCGCGCGCCGCAGACGCACATGACTTCATCATGAGCCTGCCGGGTGGATATCAGTTCCGGGCTGGTCCGCGCGGCAATCTGCTCTCAGGCGGTCAGCGCCAGCGCATAGCCATTGCCCGAGCGATCCTGAAGGACGCGCCTATTTTGCTGCTGGACGAGGCCACATCTGCGCTCGATTCCCAGTCCGAAGCGCGCGTTCAGGCAGCCCTCGACCGCCTGACAGAGGGGCGCACCACGCTGGTTATCGCCCACCGGCTCTTCACCGTCCGCCGGGCAGACTGGATTTATGTGCTGAATGAGGGGCGCGTCGCGGAGCAGGGCCGCCATGATGATCTGGTGGCAGCTGGCGGGCTCTATGCCGACCTGTGCAAGATACAGTTCCGCGACGGCGATCAGCCTCAGGCGACGTAAAGCGTGTTGGCGTTGACGTCGGTGCGCAGCCAGGCTTCGGCCTGGCATACGCTGGTAAACACCATCGCCTCATGACCGGTCGTGCACAGGGCGCGCCGCCAGATACGCACATACGCACAATTGAGATCCCGGCCGACAATGGCGATCCGCGATGACGGCATCTGCCGTCCGCACGCCTCGGCCATTTCGATGGCGCTCGCACTTTCGGTCGCCGAATAGGCGTTCACGGCGTCGAAAAGAACGCTGCGGGCAGGCTGTTCAAGATAGAATTTGAGGAATTGCGGCGTGCCTTCAGCGTAGGTGTCATGATTTCGCGCGCCAGAGACTGCGACGATGACAATGCTGCGGTCCGGGCTCAGCGAAATATGGTGACGGCCCATCGGCACACCTCCCTTGGAGGAAGACCATACGCCGTAACAGGTTAACAGGCGGTGTGACACCGGCGTCACTCCCGGCGCAGTATTCTTTCCGTAAGAAGTGAGCCCCACCAGCTGGCCATGAAGCTGTCATGGCAGGCCTGCCGGTCATATTCGGTACGGACCCAGGTCAGGAAATCGATCGGCTCGCTGGCATTGCGGTCGAGATAGAGCTGGAAGAAGTGATCCAGCATACCGGTCTTGCCCTGCTTCACATGGCCGTATTTCAGCGACAGATGCTCCAGCGCCTCTTCAACCGGCCGCTCTTCATGCAGGATCAGGTAAAGCACGGCGACAATGCCTGCCCTGTCCGAGCCGGACTTGCAGTGCATGAAGGCGGGATATTCGATGGAGCCGAACACCTCGATCAGCTTTTCGATGCGCTCCACAAAGGGCGCTTCGCGCGAGCCCCAGCCAAGATCGATGACCGTCAGCCCATGCTTTTTCGCCGCCCAGTGTTCGAGGTCGTAATAGGAGCGCCCCGGCTGCACACCGCGCAGGTTCAGGATGGTGCGGAAGCCCTGCTCTGCCAGCCACGCGATGCGGTCCGGATCAGGCTGATTGCCGCGCCACATCTGCCCGCCCACATGGCGGTGATTGTGCCAGGCGCGGCGCAATATGCCGTGATCTTCCCACATCAGGCGGGAGAGAGCGGCCTTGTAATTGGCGGGGTTATCGAGCGGTTCAGTCATGTCAGAACTGGCAATAGGGGGTAAGTAGCCCGCCCGCAACAACCAAGGCAGCCGCATGTCATGCCGCTGCCTTCATTTTTACCGCCTTAAGCGCCGGCGTGCGCATCCGCGCACTTGGCTGGCGCGCCATAAGGCGCGGCGGCCGGTCGGCCTTGCCATTTTTGTCGCGCCAAAAATGGAAGCACGTCCTCGAACACACCTAGGAGTTCGATGGGTTACGGACCGCTAGTCCGCTCGTAACAACACTTCGGGCTTGACCTCGACGCGTCCTCTGGCCAGCAACGGGACATGGCAAAGTCGCTTCTGTCCTACAAACCCGTCCAGATCGTGCTCGGCGCGCTGATGGGCGGCTATATGGGCCTCGTCAAATACACCACGCGGTGGACCGTCCTGAATGACGGTTCGATGCGCGAGATTGCCGCTGGCGGCAAGGGCGCCATCGGCGCGTTCTGGCATGGCCGCCTGCTGATGAGCATCGCCTTCTGGCCACCGCGCACCCAGCCGCCAGCGATCATCGTCTCGCGCTCCGCTGACGGCGACGTCATCGCGCGCGCAGCCGCCCATCATGGCGTAGCCGGCATACGCGGCTCCAGCCGCAAGACCCGGAAAGATGGCAGCGTGGATGGCAAGGGCGCGATGAGCGCCTACCGGGCCATGGTGCGCCATGTCGAGGAGGGCGGTGTGATGGCGATCACGCCCGATGGGCCCAAGGGACCGCGCATGCGCGTTCAGCCTGGTGCCCTCCGGCTGGCAGAAGCCACCGGCGCGCCCGTCTTTGCGATCTCCTGGTCAACCCGCTGGCGCATCGTGTTCAATTCGTGGGACCGCTTCGTTCTGCCACTGCCCTTCTCCAGAGGCGTCATCGTCTGGAGCGAGCCGCTTTACGTGACCGCGAACCCTTCCGCCGAGGAGCGCGAAGCCGCGCGGCTGTGGCTGGAAGAACAACTTAACTTCGTAACCCGAAAGGCAGATGAGTGGTGCGGCGTGGAACCGGTGGAGCCGGCCCCGGCAGGTGAAGGCCGCGCCAGATGAGCAGCCTGCCCCCTGCCCTCTCGGTCTACCGCATGGCGTCGGATATCGCGTCGTCGGTCGTCGGCGTGGCGCTGAAGGACCGTGTCCGCAAGGGCAAGGAAGACCCTGCCCGCCTTGACGAGCGATACGGCAGAGCGAGCTTTGCGCGCCCTGAGGGTAATCTCATCTGGATCCACGGGGCGAGCGTTGGTGAGAGCCGGGTGAGCCTCGCGCTGGCGCGCGCGCTGAAAGCTGCTGCGCCGGATGTATCGCTCCTTCTCACCTCAGGCACGCTCACCTCCACTGCCCTGATCGCGCGCGAGGGCGGCAGTGATATCCTTCACCAGTTCGTGCCGGTCGATACGCCCGACGCTGCCCGGCGCTTCATCGCGCACTGGAAACCGGATCTTGGCGTGTTTGTCGAAAGCGAGCTCTGGCCGAACCTTATCATCGAAGCCGCAGAGGCAGGCACCGCGCTGGCGCTCGTCAATGCCCGCATGAATGCCCGCTCGCTGAAAACCTGGAAGCAATGGAAGAAGAGCGGCGCATGGCTTCTGGGCAAGTTCGCCCTTATCAGCCCGGCCGATGCCCGCACGGCAACAGGCCTCAGCGCCATTACGGGCCGCAATATCGAGGTTGCAGGCAATCTGAAGCTCGAAACCTCTGCGCCAGTGCCCTCTGCCGACGCGCTCTCGGCGGCGCGCACCATTATCGGCACCCGCCCCTGCTTTGTGGCCGCCAGCACCCATGCGGGCGAGGAAGAGATTGTCCTCGAGGCGCTGGAGCGCGTGCGGGAGACCTATCCTGACGCCCTCCTGATCCTTGTGCCGCGCCACCCTGACAGGGCCGGGGAGATAGGCGATCTGATGCGCCGCCGGGGCATCGACTTTGCCCGCCGTTCGCTCAATCAGGCACCGGGAGGCCATACGCCTGTCTGGCTTGCGGATACGCTGGGCGAGCTTTCCTTGTGGTTCTCGCTGGCGCCCGTTTCGCTGATCGCAGGCAGTCTCAAGCCCGGCATTGGCGGGCATAATCCGATCGAGGCAAGCCAGTCCGGCTCCGGCGTCGTTTCCGGCCCCTATCGTGACAGCTTTGCCGATGTATTTGCCGCCTATGAGGCCCACGACGCCGTGGTGACGGTATCTGACGCAGCCGAGCTTGCCGATGCCATTGAGGCAGGCTGGAGCGGCAAGGGACCGGACGCAGATGCAGGGCGCGCGGCCATACGCTCGCTCAGCGGCGATGCACTGGCGCGTACGACCGCTTCACTGCTAGGCCTTCTTGCCCCCAAGGATGCCCGCTAATGCGCCAGCCAGCCTTCTGGATCGACAATGCCGGGCGCTCCTCCAGCCGCGTCACTCGCGCGCTGATGTCGCCTCTGGGCTGGCTCTATGCGGCAGCCGGCGCTGCGCGCATTGCCCGCACCACGCCGGAGCGCGTGGACATTCCTGTCATCTGTGTCGGCAATCTGACGCTTGGTGGCACGGGCAAGACGCCGGTATCGATCACGCTGCTGGAGCGCCTCAAGGCGCTGGGAGCAACGCCCTACGCCCTGTCACGGGGCTGGCGCGGCAGGCTGAAAGGCCCGTTGCAAGTCGACCCTGATATGCACTCTGCCCGCGATGTAGGCGATGAGCCCCTGCTGCTTGCCCGTGTGGCCCCTGCCATCATCAGTGCGGACAGACCTGCAGGCGCAAAGCTCGCTGCAACAAACGGCGCCAGCATCGTCGTGATGGATGACGGCCATCAGAACCCGACCCTCCACAAGGATTTTGCCTTCGTCGTAGTTGATAATGAGGCGGGCTGGGGGCCGGGCACGATCTTTCCTGCCGGCCCTTTGCGCGAACCGGTCTCCACAGGGCTTGCCCGCGCCGACGCCGTGATCGTGATGACATCAGGCCCTGATGACACGCCGCGCTATGAAGCGCTGGGCCTTGCAGACCTTGAGATACCGGTGTTCCACGCATGGCTTGCGCCGTCCGCGCCTGCGCCGGAAGGCAGGCTTCTGGCCTTTGCCGGGATCGGAAGGCCGCAGAAATTCTTTGACGGGCTCAAAGCGGCTGGCGGCGAGCTCGCAGACGCGATCAGCTTTCCCGATCATCACAGCTTTTCAGCCAGTGACCTGCGCCAGTTGCTGGATCTCGCAGACCACTGGCAGGCCCGGCTGATCACCACCGAGAAGGACCATGTGCGCCTGGCCCCTGACATGCGCGCGCGAGTCCTGAGCTTTCCGGTGCAGGCGGTGTTTGCCGATCCGGTGCGGATCGACGATTGTCTCGCCTCCCTCCTGAAACAGGCAAAAGCCCGCCTATGACCACCGCCCTGAAATCTGCCAGCTGGCGCACAGAGGCCGCCCTGTTCAGCGGCTATGAGGGGCTGATGCGCGCTGCCGGGCTAGAGCGGGCCAGCGATATGGGCGCGAGCGTGCTGGGCCGTATCGGGCCGCATATCAGCCCTCACCGGATAGCCCGGCGCAATATGGAGCTGATCTTTCCTGACGCGAGCCCGCGCGAGCTGGACGGGCTTCTGGCTGCCATGTGGGACAATCTGGGCCGCGTGGCGGGCGAACTGCCCCATCTTGGCAAGCTGGACCTCACCGGCAAGGGCGAGCATGTGCGGGTGGAAGGGATCGACATCCTTGATCAGTACCGCAAGGAAGGCCGCCCGATCCTGCTCTTCGGCGGCCACTTCGCCAACTGGGAGGTGCTGGTCGGCACGGTCGCAACGCAGGTGCCCGGCTGCTGCCTTGTCTATCGCCACGTCAACAACCCGTATATCGACGCGACCTTGCGCGCGCGCCGCGCCGCGATGGGCGGCAGCATCTTTGCCCCCAAGGGCGATGCAGGCGCGCGCATCATCCTGAAATCCATGCAGGAAGCCCGCCCCGTCGCGATGATGGTCGATCAGAAGATGAATGACGGGATCGAGGCGCCGTTTTTCGGCCTGCCGGCCATGTGTGCCTCTGGTGGTGCGCGCATGGCGCTGCGCCACAAGGCGGTCATCATCCCGATGTCGATTGCCCGCACGCAAGGCCCGAACTTCATCGTGCGC
>CAZCEG010000143.1:0-6274 GCA_964497275.1 uncultured Oceanicaulis sp. | reverse complement strand
CGCTCGACACCTCCCCCGTAAACGGGGGAGGACATCGGGGTCATTTCGGCAAACTTGAAAAGAGCCCCGCTACCCGCGCTGGAAGCTGTAGAAATCGCCGCCAAGGCCCATAATGGTGGTCAGCTCGTCAAGCGCGCGCTGGCTCTCGCCCACGAGCGCAGGATCGACCAGATCGAGCGGCGAGAGCGTTTCGCGATAGTGCTTTTTCGCCCAGGCGGTGAGCTTGGCGTAGAGCGTATCGGTGAGCATCACGCCGGGATTGACCGCCGCCAGCTCTGCCTTCGTCAGCACCACGCGCAGGCGCAGGCAGGCAGGTCCGCCACCATTCCTCATGGACTGGCGCACATCGGCAAACTCCACCCGGCCAATCGGGCCATTACCGGCGACCATGCGTTCACAGTATGCGCGCGTGGAGGCTGTCTCCTGCGTCTCTTTCGGGGCGAGCAGCACCATGCGGTCCTCGCCCGGCCAGCTTAAAAGCTGGGAGTTGAAGAGGTAGGAGGTGATGGCATCGCCGATGGGCACCTCAGCCTCCGGCACCTCGACAAAGACCGGATCAAACAGGCCCTTGGCGGCGGCGCGGATCGCGTCGATCACGGCATCGGTATCGTCAAAGGCCTGCTCGCGGAAGAACAGGACAGGGCCATTGCCCACGCACACCACATCATTGTGGAAGGCCCCGGCATCGATGGCGGCTCGCGACTGGCGCACGATGACGGTGCGCTCAGGATCGAGGCCATGGCGGCGGGCAATCGCCTCGCAGGCCTGCTTTGTCTGGCGCGCAGGGAAGCGGCCCTGCCAGTGCTCGAACGCATCGCGGCCATAGACGAGGATCTCCACGCCCGGCGCGCCATGCTCTGCGCACAGCCGCACATGATTGGCCGCGCCCTCATCGCCATAGGCTGCCTGCATGGGCAGCGGATCATGCACCGCAAAGTGCGTCTCATCTTTGAAGATGGCGCGCAGGGCCCGCGCCGTCTGCGGACCCTCGATGGAGCGGTGAAGCGTGGAGAGCAGGTTTGCCGCGCTGAAATGCAGCCGCCCGTCTGCGGTGTCGGCGCTGGGGGAAACCATCGCCGCATTGGCCGCCCACATCGGGCTGGCAGAGGCCATGTTGCGGGCCAGCACCGGGGCGCGGCGGGCCGCCGCCTCCCACACTTGCGCGTCCGTGCCGGTAAAGCCGAGCGCGCGCAGGCCGGGAATGAAGGGACGCTCATGGGGCGGCAGAAAGCCCTGCACCAGACCGGCATCGGCAAGGCGCTTTGCCTTGGCGAGCCCCTCCAGCACGCCTGCGCGCGGGGCCGCGACCTGCCCGGCATTCTTTGCGCTCGCCAGATTGCCTTCGGCAAGGCCTGCATAGTTGTGCGTCGGGCCGACCAGCCCGTCGAAATTGGCTTCGATTGTAGTCATTGGTCGATGCCCTTGATGGGAAGGATTTCGAGCTTCGGCGCGGCCTGCGTGGCGACGGGGTAGACGCAGTAATCGGCCGCGTAATAGGCGCTGGGACGCAGGTTTCCAGACTGGCCCGGCCCGCCAAACGGCATGGACGAGGCCGCCCCCGGCACAGGCCGGTTCCAGTTCACGATCCCGGCGCGCGCGCCCGCCCAGAAGCGCCGCCACAAGGACTCATCATCGCTGACCAGCCCTGCGGCAAGGCCATAGGCGGTGTTGTTGGCCTCGGCGAGCGCCTCTTCAAAGCTCTTCGCGCGGCGCACCTGAAGAAGAGGTCCGAACACTTCCTCGTCCGGCGTTTGAATGCCGGTGACATCGATCAAGGACGGGCTGACGAAGGCAGGGCCGTGATCGAGGAGTTTCGCGCGCAGCAGCACCTTGCCGCCCGCCTTTTCCAGCGCGTCCTGCGCTGCGATGACGGCGCTGGCGGCCCTGTCCGTCACCACAGGGCCCATGAAGGGCTGAAGGTCAGCATTCCAGGGCCCGATGGTGAGGCGCGAGGCAAAGTCCACGACATGGGCGAGGATCGCGTCACCGGCTGCACCCTCCGGCACGATCAGGCGGCGCGCGCACGAGCAGCGCTGACCGGCACTGATATAGGCCGACAGAACCGCGATGCGGGCTGCAGCCTCTGCATCCTTCGCGTCCCAGATGACAAGCGGGTTGTTACCGCCCATTTCGAGGGCCAGCTGCACGCCGGTGCGGCCCGCAAACTTCCTGTGAATGAAGGAGCCGGTCGCCCACGAACCCGTAAAAAGCACGCCATCGAGATCGGCATCATCAAGCGCTGCTGCGCCTGTCTCGCGCGCGCCCTGCACGAGGTTCAGAACGCCTGCGGGCAGGCCGGCCGCCTGCCAGCACTGCGCCATCAGCGCGCCGACGGCAGGGGTTAGCTCTGAGGGCTTGAAGACAATCGTATTGCCCGCCAGCAAAGCCGGGACGATATGGCCATTCGGCAGATGGGCGGGGAAATTATACGGGCCGAGCACGAACATCACGCCCAGCGGTTTGTGGTCCAGCACCGCCTCGCCAAAGGCGGACGCTTCCACCCTGCGGCCCGTGCGCTCGGCAAACGCCTTGATTGAAATATCCACCTTGGCAGGCAATAACCCGGCTTCCGCCTCTGCTTCCCACAAGGGCTTGCCGGTCTCGCGCGCGATCAGTTCGGCAAACTCGCCCCTGCGCGCAGCGGTAATATCGCGAAAGGCGAGGATCACCGCCTTGCGCGCCTCAAACCCCATCAGCGCCCAGTCAGCAAAGGCGGAGCGGGCAGCGGCAAAGGCGGCGCGCACCTGTGCCGGAGACGCGGCATTGCCCTGCCAGACCGCTTCGCGTGAGGCCGGGTCGAGCGAGGTGAAGGCCTCGCCCTGCCCCTCATGCCACTTGCCCGCGATGAACGCTCCGCTCAGCTGCGCACCCATGCTCTCACCCTGTCTCCTGAAGCAACGTCAAGCGCGCGGGCGAGATCGGGCCCGAGCGCAATATGCGTGTCATCCATTGTGATCTCGCCGAACGCGCAGCGGAAATCGGCCATGCGCTCGTTCGAGACCATCGCCTGAACCGCCTCACCGGACGCGTGGCCGACGCGGCGCACCTCGCTCTCATTGACGGTGCGGATCTTGTCCGTCACGCAGTCAACCAGCGGGCCGCCATCGAAAATGTCGACATAGCGGTGATACTCAAACCCTTCCCATTCCAGGAGCTTGCGTGCGTTGACCCCATGCGGATGGGTGACGCCGATCACGTCCCTCACCGCCTTCGGCAGCAGGTCGAGATAGATCGGATGGGTCGGCATCAGATCGAGGATGAACTGGTTGTCGGTAGAGGCGCTAAGCCGGTCCGCCTCATCAAAGCTCATGCGGAAGAAGGGGTAGCTGACATGGTCGAAAAAGACCGATTGACCCTTCTCATCGACCACGCCGCGCAGCTCTGCCACCACACGGTCGCCAAAGCGGGCGCGATCGGTACCGATCAGCATGTAGCGCGATTGCGCCATCAGCCGGCCTGCCCCGCGCCCGCGCTGGCTGTCCAGCACGAAGAGCGAGCCCACTTCAGAGCAGCCGGCAAAATCATTGACCAGCAGCATGGCGTCCATGTCGAAACGCTTGCCCGCTTCCTTTGAGGCTTGCGCGAAAGTCATGATCTTGAAGTCGAAATACGGCTTCTTTATCCCCACCCCGGCCTTGACCGCAGAGGTGCCGACCACCTGCCCCGTCTCGGTGTCCTCCAGCATGAGCTGGTAGCTCGCGTCAGAGCGATCCGCGATCTCGCCTGCGAACGCGGCCTGCGAGTTGGCGAGCTTTGCTGCCAGCGCGTCCGGCGTCACCGCAAGGCTGGTAAAGCCGGGGCCGGACGCGGCGGCGAGCGCGGTGAAAGCCGCATGGTCTGAGGGTCGTGCAGCGCGCACCAGAAGCATGTGACAATTCCTGTCCGGTCAGGAGGAACGCGCCAGCGCGCGCGCCTCGCGGGCGTTAAACTCGCCCTTGGCAAATTTCATGAGCATTATGGCAGAAAGCTTTGTCTTTTCTGCGAAACTGGAAATCTTGGCGATCTCCCGGGAGGAATGGATATCCGCGCCGCGCACCCCCAGAGTGTCGACATTGGGACAGCCAGAGGCCCACAGATTATTGCCCTCGCACACCCCGCCCGTATCCTTCCACTGGATGTCGAGCCCGAGCGGGCGGCCCGCCTCGCGCGTCCATTCAAACATGCGCAGGTTTGACGGGCTCATGGGCTTGGGCGGACGGGTGAAGCCGCCATGCAGATCGGCAAAAATGCCTTCACGCTGATTGGTGTCGGCCACGGCGCGAGCAAGCTCCGCCTTCACCCAGGCCGCATCCGCCTCATCGCCGACGCGCACATTGAAGCGCACCACGCCGATATCGGGCACCACATTGGGCGCGCCGCCACCATCAATGCGCGAGACATTGATTGTGACGGCAGGGCGTTCGCCATTGAGGCGGTCTATTCTGTCGGCAAAGGCGGCTGCCGCGACAATGGCATTGCGGCCCAGATGATGTTCACGCCCGGCATGGGCGGCCTTGCCCTTCACGCGCAGCGAGAAATTGCCAGAGCCCTTGCGGGCACCGGCCAGCGAGCCGTCGGCGAGCGCAGGCTCATAGGTCATGCCGATATCGGCGCGCTTGCCCAGCTCGGCGAGGATCGGGCCGGAGCCGAGCGAGCCGATTTCCTCATCCGGGCTGATCAGCACGTCATAGCCGATACTCTCCGCCCATGGGCTGCGCTCGAGTGCCAGCAAAGCGTGCAGCATGACCAGAAGCCCGCCCTTCATGTCGGCGACGCCGGGGCCGTTGAGCGTATCCTCATCCAGCATCTGCCAGCTCTGGAACGGGTGGTCGGCTGCGAACACGGTGTCGGAATGGCCGGTCAGGACGATGCGGATGGGCGCGTCAGGACGCTGGCTGACTTTCAGCGCAGGCGTGTAGTGGACATCCACGATCTCGCCGTCATTGGTGACCGTCTGCGAGGGGTTCAGCTCCACCGGGTCGATACGCGCTTCCAGCTCGCCAAAAGCATCTGTCAGGCGCGCGCGCATCAATTCCAGCCCGTCCGCATTGCGGCTGCCGGTATTGATTGCCGACCAGTCCTTGACGGCCGCGATCATGCCGTCTGCGCGGCTGTCCACCCAGTCCAGAACGGCTTTCTCTTCCGCCGACAATGTGATGGCGCGGTCCACGACCAGCCCCCTGCTTGCTGCTGATACCAGTCTAGACGTGTGCGAGCGCCTGTTCGAGATCGGCGATGAGATCATCGGTGTGCTCGATGCCGATGGACACGCGCACCATGCCTGGGGTGAAGCCCAGCCGTTCGCGCAGCGCAGGATCAACGCCCGCATGCGTGGTGGTGCCGGGGTGGCAGATCAGTGTCTCCGTGCCGCCAAGGCTGACCGCGAGCTTGATCACTTTAAGCGCGTTCAGCATGCGGAAGGCGCCTTCCTGCCCGCCCGCCACGTCAAACGCGAAGGTGGAGCCGTAATGCTTGCCCGACTGGGCGTGATGCACGGTGTGATCGCGCGAGCCTTCTTTGAGGAAGCCGAGATAGCGCACTTTCTCCACCTTGGGATGGTCTTTCAGCCAGGCGGCTACCAGTGCCGCGCCCTCAAACGCCGCCTTCATCCGCAGCGACACGGTTTCCAGCGAGCGGGCGAGCATCCAGCACGTATTGGGATCAAGATTGGTGCCGATGGCCGAGCGCAGCTTGCGCACCGGGGCCATCACGGTGCTCGAACCCATGGCCGCGCCGCCGATCAGGTCTGAGTGACCGCCAATATATTTGGTGAGCGAATAGACGACGAGGTCTGCGCCATGGGCGAGCGGGCTCTGCCCGATGGGGCCGAGCACCGTATTGTCGACTACCACGGGCGGGCGATGGCCCTGACGCGCGCCAATCTCGTCGGCGAGCTGCTTCATCAGCGCCAGATCGACGATCTCGTTGGTCGGGTTGGTCGGCGTCTCCGTGTAGATGACCGCCACGCGGCCCTTCTTCATCGCGGCCTCGGCCTGAGCGCGGATTTCCGCCTCCGGCGCTCCGGCCACGAAATCAACCGAGGTGATGCCGTAATTCGGCATGATGTTGCGGATCAGCGTCTCGGTGCCGCCATAGATCGGCGTGGACTGCAACACCACATCGCCGGAATGAGCCAGAGCCATCAGCACGGTGGAGATCGCCCCCATGCCCGAGGAGAAGACACACGCCTCCTCCGCGCCATCAAACAGCGTCAGCCGGTCTTCAAGCACTTCCACATTGGGATTGTTGAAGCGCGAATACATCAGGCCCGGCGCGGCAGGGTCGCCATCCACCG
>CAZCEG010000142.1:4783-6286 GCA_964497275.1 uncultured Oceanicaulis sp. | reverse complement strand
TCGGGCGGTACAGGCGGCTGACTGGCAAGCATCAGTGCGGCCAGAAATGGCAGGATAATCATGCGAGCTTTCCCTCAATCAACGCCCGGCCCGAACCAAGCGCGCCATTGCGGCGCGGTCAAGGCCATGATGAGGCGCGCTGGAATTAACCCCAATTGACGTTGACGTGAACGTCAACTTGACAGAGAGTGCGCGCATGAAGACGCCGTCTCCTGCCGAAACGCTGTATTCGATCCGCGATCTGGCCGCCTCGTTCGGCGTGACACCGCGGGCGCTGCGCTTTTACGAGCAGCAGGGCCTGATCTCGCCGCAGCGCAAGGGGGCAACCCGCCTCTACACGGCAGCCGACAGGGCGCGCCTCATCCTCATCCTGCGCGGCAAGAGGGTCGGGTTTTCCTTGTCCGAGATCAAGGAAATGCTCGATCTTGAAGCCATTGATCATGCAGGCCGCGCGCATCTGGAAAGCTCGATCGAGCGTTTCCGCGCCCGCATCGAGGACCTGAAACGCCAGCGCGACGATATCGACGATGCCATTAGCGAGCTGGAAGCCGGGTGCGTCTGGATGGAAGAGCGCCTGAATGACCGCGAACCGCCCGAAGACATCAAGCGCCGTGCGCGCGCCTTCGAGGCGCTGGCTGCGGCCCGCCTCGTACAATGGTCGGTTGGCCCGCCTGACTGACCCAAAAACCAAAACCGTGACTGGACGTCAGCCCCTCGCGCTGGTGTCATCCTGACAAGCCTTACCCAGTCTGCCTTCTTCTGCTTACGGAGCCCCTCATGCCTCAATACCGCGCCCCGATCCGCGACCAGCGTTTCGTCCTCAATGATGTGCTGAACGTCCAGCAATACGGCAATCTGCCGGGCTTTGCCGATGCCACGTCCGATATCGTGGACGCCATTCTCGAAGAGGGCGGCAAGTTCTGCGAGAACGTGCTCTATCCGCTCAACAAGGTGGGCGATCATGAGGGGTGCCATCTGCAGCCTGATGGCGAGGTGAAGGTGCCGACAGGCTTCAAGGAAGCCTATGACCAGCTCACCGAAGGCGGCTGGACGGCGTTGTCGGCAGACCCCGAATATGGCGGGCAGGGCCTGCCCCATTATCTCAACCTCGCCTTCAACGAGATGGTGACCGCCACGAACATGGCGTTCGGCATGTATCCGGGCCTCACCGGCGGCGCCGCGCAGGCGCTGACCCATGGCGGCTCTGACGAGCAAAAACGCCTCTATCTGCCCAAGATGATTTCCGGCGAGTGGTCAGGCACGATGAACCTGACCGAGCCGCATTGCGGTACCGACCTTGGCATGCTGCGCACCAAGGCGGTCCCTAACGGTGACGGCACCTACAAGATCTCCGGCCAGAAGATCTGGATCTCGGCTGGCGAGCATCCGATGAGCAAGAACATCATCCATCTCGTGCTCGCCCGCATCGAGGGCGCACCGGCGGGTGTGAAGGGCATTTCGCTCTTCGTGGTGCCGAAATTCATCCCCGACGAGAACGGCAAT
>CAZCEG010000142.1:0-4773 GCA_964497275.1 uncultured Oceanicaulis sp. | reverse complement strand
TGCGGCGGGCTGGAAGAAAAGATGGGCATTCACGGCAATGCCACCTGCGTCATGAATTATGACGAGGCGACGGGCTGGCTCGTGGGCGAGGAGAACAAGGGCCTGCGCATCATGTTCATCATGATGAACGAGGCGCGCCTTGGCGTGGGCCTGCAGGGCCTCGCGCTTGCCGAAACTGCCTATCAGTACTCGCTGGCATTCGCGAAGGATCGCATTCAGGGCCGCTCGCTGACCGGCCCGAAAAATCCCGATGGCCCCGCCGATCCGATCATCGTTCACCCCGATGTACGCCGGATGCTGATGGACCAGAAGGTGTTCGTGGAAGCGGGCCGCGCCTTCACGCTGTGGACCGCGCTGCAGGGCGATCTTGAACACAAGGCCGAAGACGAGGAAACCCGCACCAAGGCGGGCGACTACATGGCGCTGCTGACCCCCGTCGTGAAGGCGTATCTGACCGACAAGGGCTATGACAGCGTTTCCAAGGGCCTGCAGATCCATGGCGGCTCGGGCTTTACCCGCGAGTGGGGCATTGAGCAGCTGCTGCGCGATGCGCGCATCACCCTCATCTATGAAGGCACGAACGGTGTTCAGGCGCTCGATCTGGTGGGCCGCAAGCTCGCCATGAACGGCATGCGCCCGATCAACACCTTCTTTGCCGAGATGGACAGCTTTGTGGCTGAAAACAAAGGCAATAAGGAGCTGGAACCCTTCCTCGACGGCCTCGCCGCGACCAAGGCCAAGCTGCAGAAAGCCACCAACTGGCTGGTGGAGAAGGGCCTTGAGAATTTCGACAATGCCGGTGCGGCCTCGACCGATTATCTCCACCTGTTCGGCCTGACCTGTTTTGCCTGGATGTGGGGCAAGATGGCGAAAGCCTCGCTGGAGAAGATCGCCGAAGGTTCTGACGATCCGATCTATGCCGGCAAGCTGGTGACGGGGCGCTACTTCCTCGAGCGCTGGCTGCCTGATGCCGATGCGCATCTGGCCAGGATCGAGGCCGGAGCCGAGAGCATGATGGCTCTGACCGCCGAACAGTTCTGATCCCGAGACACCCCTAACAGGAGCACATATTCATGTCCGCTGCTGCCGCCACCATCCTTGCCAATCCCAAACCGTCCTGGCTGGATCAGGAAGACGTCAACATGTTCGACCACGCCGTGCGGGGCTTCCTGGAAAAGGAATGCCTGCCCCACGGGGACCGCTGGGAGAAGGAAGGCGTGGTCGATCGCGAGATCTGGACCAAGGCCGGCGAGGCGGGGCTTCTCTGCCCTGCTGCGCCCGAAGAGTTCGGCGGTGCGGGCGGCGACTGGCGCCATGACTATGTGTTCCACATGGCCGTTGCAGAGCTGGGCGTTGATGGCTGGGGTGCGTCTTTGCACAACTCCATCGTCGCGCCCTATGTCTGGCATTACGGCACGCAGGCCCAGAAAGAGAAACTGCTGCCGAAGCTGATCTCTGGTGAATATGTCGGCGCCATCGCGATGACCGAGCCGGGTGCGGGCTCCGACCTGCAGGGCGTGAAGACCACAGCCGTCAAGGACGGTAATGGCTATCGCATCAATGGCTCGAAAACCTTCATCACCAATGGCGGCACGGCCAATTTCATCGTGCTGGTCGCCAAGACCGATCCGAAGGCAGGCGCAAAGGGCACCTCGCTCTTCCTCGTCGAGACCGACCATGTGGAAGGCTTCCGCCGCGGCCGCGTGCTCGACAAGGTGGGCCTGAAGGCGCAGGACACCGCCGAGCTGTTCTTTGATGACATGTGGGTGCCCTCCGACGCGCTTCTGGGCGAAGGTGAAGGGCTTGGCTTCATCCAGCTGATGGAGCAGCTGCCACAGGAGCGCCTGCAGATCGCTGTGCAGGGCGTCGGCATGATGAAGCGCGCGCTTGCCGAGACCATCGCCTACGTGAAGGAGCGTAAGGCCTTCGGCAAGTCGATCATCGATTTCCAGAACACCCAGTTCAAGCTCGCAGAACTGAAAACCAAGGCAACCATTGCCGAGGTGTTCTGCCAGCACTGCTCGGACCTTCTGATCCAGAAAAAGCTCGATGCGGCCACCGCCTCGATGGCGAAATACTGGGTCACCGATATCCAGTGCGAGCTGATTGACGAATGCGTCCAGCTGCATGGCGGCTATGGCTTCATGAACGAATACCCGATTGCCCGCATGTGGCGCGATGCGCGCGTGCAACGCATCTATGGCGGCACCACCGAGATCATGAAGCTGCTGATTTCACGGACGCTCTAGCAATGATCAGGGCCACCTTTTCAAAGGCGCTCGCCGATGTCCTCCCCCGCTTGCGGGGGAGGTGTCAGCGAAGCTGACGGAGGGGGGAGCCATGCGCGCCGAGGAAACAAAATCGCGTCCGCTGGCAAAGCGCCTGCGTCAAGATATGACGAAGGCTGAAACGGTTCTGTGGACGCGGTTGAAGGAGCGACAGGTCAATGGCTGGCGTTTCAGGCGGCAGCACCCTGTGGGCCCGTACGTCGCTGACTTTGCGTGTCTGGAAGCCGGGCTGATCATAGAGGTCGATGGTGCAACGCATTGCGAGGCAATCGAAATTCACCACGACCGGAAGCGGGCAGCCTTCCTGAAACAGAAGGGCTGGACAATTCTCAGGGTCAGCAATCTGGACGTTTACGACAATCTAGACGGCGTAGTGCGGGCCGTCGAACTTGCACTAGCCCCCCTCGGCCCTTCGGGCCACTCCCCCCGCAAGCGGGGGGAGACATCGGATAGGCCTTCGCCCCCGTTCTCCGGCGCTTGCGTGGGAGATGTCAGCGTAGCTGACGGAGGCGGGAGCCTTGATACAGACTTCACCTAAGGGAGAACCCCCATGACCGACGCCTATATCTACGACGCCACGCGCACCCCGCGCGGCAAGGGCAAGAAGAACGGCACGCTGCACGAGATCACCGCGCTGCAGCTGGCCACCCAGCAGCTTCAGGCCATCCGCGACCGCAATAATCTTGACACCAGCGCCATTGATGACGTGATCCTGGGCTGCGTTTCGCCGGTGGGCGAGCAGGGCGCGAACATCGCGCGTGCAGCAGCACTCAATGCCGGTTACGCCGAGACGGCGTCGGGCTTTCAGGTGAACCGTTTCTGTGCCTCGGGCCTTGAAGCGGTGAACCTGGCGGCTGCGAAAGTCATATCCGGCGAGGCCGACATGGCCATTGGCGGCGGCGTGGAAGCCATGAGCCGCGTGCCCATGGGCTCTGATGGCGGCGCGATGGTCGTCGATCCGGAAATGGCGTTTGACCATTACTTCGTGCCGCAAGGCATCTCGGCGGACCTGATCGCCTCCAAGTATGGCTATTCGCGCGATGATGTGGACGCCTATGCGGTGGAGAGCCAGAAGCGCGCCAAGAAGGCGTGGGATGAAGGCCGGTTCAGGAAATCCATCGTGCCGGTGAAGAACCAGCTCGGCCTCACCCAGCTCGACCATGACGAATACATGCGGCCTGAAACCGACATGCAGTCGCTGGCGAGCCTGAAGCCCGCCTTCCGTGATCTCGCGGCCTTTGTGGGCCTCGATAATGTGGCGATCCAGCGCTATCCGGATGTGGAGAAGATCAACTTCGTCCACCATGCGGGCAATTCCTCCGGCATCGTGGATGGCGCGGCCGCTGTCCTGATCGGTACGAAAGAGATGGGCGAGAAGCTGGGCCTGAAACCCCGCGCGCGCATCCGCTCCATGGCCTCCATCGGTTCTGAGCCGACCATCATGCTGACCGGCCCGGCACCTTCCGCGCGCAAGGCGCTGAAAAAAGCCGGCATGAACCCGGAAGACATCGATCTTTACGAGATGAACGAGGCGTTTGCTGCGGTGGTCCTGCGCTTCATGGAAGACCTCGGCGTCCCGCACGACAAGGTAAACGTCAATGGCGGCGCGATTGCGCTTGGCCACCCGCTGGGCGCGACCGGCGCGATGATCCTTGGCACGCTGCTTGACGAGCTGGAGCGCACCGGCAAGGGCACGGCGCTCGCCACGCTCTGCGTCGGCGGCGGCATGGGCACGGCGACCAGCATCGAGCGGGTCTAGGTCAGATGATGCGCACGCTCGTCAGCCTAGTTGCGGTCCTAGCGGTTTCTGCTTGCCAACCAGAGGTGGACGTTCCGCACTGGACGACGCTTCAGGACTGGCGGGAGGGGCTGCCAGAAGGCGCGCTGGCACCGGTGTTCGCATCTGATTTCACAGACAACGAGCTTCCGGGCGGCGATTTTGCTTGCGGAACAGCTCGTCACTCCGTTGCCGACGAGACGGCTGGTATGGTCTGGGTGGAGTGCACACTCCGTCCCGGTGCCGCCGAACTTCATCTGTATGATCGGACGAGCGAACGCGTCGTCCGCACCGAAATAACGATCACGACTACGAGGACGGATCAATGAGCTACACACATTTCAAATTCGAGCTGGATGCTGACGGCATTGCGCTCATCACCTTTGACTCACCCAACGTATCGATGAACGTGCTGTCGGCCTCGGTCATGGCCGAGCTGGGCCAGATCGTCGACAAGATCGGTTCTGACGACACCATCAAGGGCGCGGTCATCACCTCCGGCAAGAAAGCGTTCTGCGCTGGCGCAGACCTTTCCGAGCTGGGCGCAGGCATGCTCGATCTGAAGGGTCTTTCCGAAGAGGAAGCCAAGCAGAAGCTGTTCGACACCGCCTTCCGCCTGAACTCGCAGCTGCGCGCGCTGGAAACCTGCGGCAAGCCGGTCGCGGCGGCCATTAATGGCCTGGCGCTTGGCGGCGGGTTCGAGGTGAC
>CAZCEG010000141.1:1007-6304 GCA_964497275.1 uncultured Oceanicaulis sp. | reverse complement strand
ATCCCCCCTCGGTCCTGCGGACCGCTCCCCCCGTAAACGGGGGGAGACACCGGCACCTTGCGCGTGACAATCATGTCTGAAGGCTCTGGCCATGCCGGAGCGAAACATCGAGGATATCTCATGACCCTGATCCGCCTTGCCGCCGCCAGTGCCGTTTTTGCGTTGCTGGCTGCCTGTTCACCCGCGTCCGAGGAGGATGCCGTGCCCGCTCTGCCATCGATTGACGAGGTTGCCGCCGTCGAGACGCCCTACGATGTGGACGCCGATGCGCATGGCGCGCTGGATGAAGCCTTCGCAGCCGCGCGCGCGAACGGCACGCGGGTGCTGGTGAAGTTTGGCGGCAATTGGTGCCCGGACTGCCGGATCATGGCGGGCATGCTGCAAATCCCCGCCATCGCGGAATATCTCGATGCGCACTATGAATATGTCGCCATCGATGTGGGCCGCTATGACAACAACATGGATGTCGTCGCGCGCTTTGGCCTTGAGGCGCTCGAAGGCGTGCCAACCGTCATCATCGCGACCGCTGACGGCGATATCATCAATACCGGCACGGTGGCGGAATGGCGCACGGCACGTTCGCGCGATCCGCGCGACGTGCTGACCTATCTGCAGACCTATGCCGATGCGCCAGTGCCCGAAGGCGCCACCCGCGCTGTCACCACACGGCCTTGAGGCGGGCCTCATGGTGGCGGGTCTGCCCTTTGCCGAACTGCACGCCTTCCCTGATGGCGATGCGCCCCATTCGGGCAATCCGGCGGCGGTGGTGCTGCTGGATAGTCCGCTCGATGACGCGATGCTGGCGGGGCTTGCCCGCTCCAACAACCTTTCGGAGACGGCGTATCTGCTCGCGGGCGCGGAAGCCGATGCGTGGCACTTGCGCTGGTTCACGCCCGGAAACGAGGTGGATTTATGTGGCCATGCGACGCTCGCCAGCGCCGTCTGGCTCTTTGAGGAAGGCCATGTGGCGGGCGATGCGGCGCGGTTTGACACCCGCTCTGGCCGCCTGATCGTCACGCGCGCAGGGACGGACCGCTACGCGATGGATTTTCCGGTGATCGAGTATGAGCGCGCTGCGCCAGCGCCCGGCATCGCGGAGGCCATGGGCGCGGGCGCGCCGCTGGAGGCCTATGAGATCGAACCGATCCACGGCGCGCGCTACCAGATGTTCGTCTATGATAGCGAGCGCGTGATTGCAGGCCTCGCGCCGGATTTCCGCGCCCTTGAGGAGCGCGGCGTCAATATCGTGGCAACGGCGAAGGGCGACAGCGCAGACTTTGTCTCGCGCTTCTTCTGCCCGGCAGCAGGCATTACCGAAGACCCGGTTACCGGCTCTGCCCACTGCACGCTTGCGCCCTACTGGGCAGAACAGCTTGGCCGCCCACACCTCACCGCCCGCCAGATCGGCCCGCGCCCCGGCGCGCTGGAGGTGGAGCTGCGCGAAGGCGGCCGGGTCGCGCTTTTCGGCACGGCCCGGCGCTTCATCGATGGGCGGATATTTGTCTAGCCCGTGATGTCCTCCCCCCGCATGCGGGGGAAGGATGTCAGGGCCGTGGCACCGCTCCGCCTGATCAGCCGGGTTCATCACGCATTCATCATCCTGAACGCAGCGTCGCGCGCATCTGTCCCAACTGATCAGGTGACGCGCCGTGAAGGACGTGCCACATATCAAGGGATTGCGGGATTTATCGACCGGGGAGGGGAACCCAGATGCGGGCATTCATACTGGCAGGCGCGTGTGCGGGCCTGATCGCAAGTGCAGGGCTGGGGCTGACACTGGCCAGCGGGGCGGACCGGCCCGAGGCTGCTTCAGTAGCGGCTGATCCGACCATCCTCACCTCGCGCGACTATGCGCGCATCATGCAGCGCTTCCAGAAGCCTGGACCATCTGGCGCGGTGACGCCTGCCTCCACCTTCACCGGCGATGATAGCTGCCGCCACGCCAATGATGGCGAATGCGACGAGCCGGGCATCGGCACGGGTGCCTGCGCCGCCGGCACGGACTATTCGGACTGCTTCCGCATCGCGACGGGCCGCGAGGATGATAGCTGCCAGTGGGCCAATGACGGCGAGTGCGACGAGCCGGGCTTTGGCACCGGTGCGTGCACGCAAGGCACCGACGTCACTGATTGCGGCGATGTCAGCCATCTGCGCTTCCGCAATGATAGCTGCGAGACGGCCTTTGACGGCGTCTGCGACGAGCCGGGCATTGGCACCGGCACCTGCGCTGCGCGCACTGACAGGTCAGATTGCGGCGGGCGCCACCGTCCGCTCACCATCAACGACCATTTCTTTGGCAATGATGACCGCGTGCTGATGGACCGCACCCAGTTTCCGTGGAGCGTGGTGGGCACGATCAGCATGGACCGGGGCGGCGCCTGCACGGCGACGCTGGTGGCGCCGAACGTCATCGCCACCGCTGCCCACTGCATCCATAGCGAAGGGCGCCTGTTTGCGGGCGGCGTGTTCTCCACCGCGCCGGACCTGCCCGGCGGGCCGTACACTGCGCGCGTCACTGATCACCTGATCGACCAGGAATGGGATAATCAGCGCTTCTCCTCGACCGACGAGATTGACGGCACGGACTGGGCGCTCCTGCGCCTCGACCGGGCACTGGGCGATGAGCTGGGCTATGTCGGCGTGATCGATCTCGTCGCCGAACGCGGCGAGCGCGGCGCGCGAGAGGCGCGTATCTGGCAGGCCGGCTATTCGTGGGATACGGGCGATAATCTCTCCGGCAATACCGATTGCCGCATCCTCATCGCCTATCCCGATGACACGATCTCGCATGATTGCGACACCACGCGCGGCGATTCCGGCTCGCCCTTCATGGTGCAGGAAAATGGCGAGTGGAAGATCATCGCGACAGACTCCAATTTCCGGCGCAACCCGGACGGGCCCTTCATCTACATCGCCTCGCGCTCCAGCCGCTGGGTCCATCTGCTCGATGACTTTGCAGCCGGGCGTATCGGGGCAGGCGGCGTGCGTCCGCAAGGGCCCGGCAAGCCGGGCGCGGTAGCAGCCATCAAGGAAGACTAGAACTCCCGCACGATGGAGATGTCGGTACGGCTATCACCGCTGCGAAAGCCCGGATTGGGCTCAAACTCGTGGCGGTAGCGGTATTGCACGCGCAGCGACCAGAGATCGCTCAGGTCCGAGGTGAGGCCGAAAATCTGGTCGGCCCGGCTGGCATTGGTGAGAAGAAGGCTCGTCTCGGAGGTGAAGCGCAGCGTATCGGTGATCTGCAGGGCGAGGTCTGAGCCAAGATCAAGCGCGCCATTGGTCTGCGTGCCATTGCCGGGTTCGGCGATGAAGCGCACACCGGGGCCCACGCGCAGGATCCACAGCCGGGCCGGGTTCAGGAGCACCCGGTAACCGGCACCGGCACCAAGAAAGCCCGTCCAGTCAAAGCTGGCGATCCGGTCCTGTTCATAGTCCCCGGCGGCAAAATAGGTGAAGCGTTCGCCGGCCTCGCGCTCGCCGCGCAGGCGGGTGCGGAAGTTTTCGCGGCCCACGACCGAATTGATCTCCGAGTAGGCGTATTCAATGTCGGCGTTGAAGCCCCACTGCGCCAGCTCGCGGCGGATGTTGAGGCCGAGCGTGTAATCCTCGCGCTCGGTATTACCGCTGTCAAAGCGGACCCCGAGATTCACCCGGCCATTCCACAGGTCAGACCGGCCGGCAGCGGCGATGCGCGCAATCCAGAGCGGGGCGGTCGCCACGCCATTGATGATCCCCGCCTCCTCGTCCTCCTCCGGCGCCGGCACCGGCCCGGCGGGCTCGACCGGCTCGGCCGCCGCGTACGGGATTTCTACCGACAGCCCGAGCGCATTGCGCGCAGCCTCACCTTCGCCAAAGCCTTCCGCCGCGGCCACGATCTGGTCAGCCGAATGGGTCAGCGCGATGAGGCGCACGGCCTCCTCGAACCGGTCCGGGCCTTGCGCGGAAGCCGCCTGCATCAGCTGGGTCAGCGCGTCCGGCAAGGGCTCGTCTGCGAGTGCAGGCGCAGCACAAAGGCTCAAGGCGAGCGCAGCCGCTCCGGCGCGCAGGGCATGGGCAGACGTCATGAATAAAGGCTCCTCGGCGGGCAGCAGGCCACTTGCGGTGTGCGCGCCGCGCTGTTGAGGGGTTCTGGCGGGCGCAAACCTGTTCTAGCGTGATCCCCGTCCCTGCGCCAATTGCGAGATGGAGTTGTGCTGCATGTCTGGTTCCACTGACGAGTTTTCCTCCGCCAACCGCTATCGCGAGACGGGGCCGATCATCCCCGAATGGGCGGGCCCTGCCTATCTCATGGTCGCTGTCTTTGCAGGTCTGGTCTATCTGGTCCTGAGCCAGATGACGGGCGGCGGCATGCAGATGGCGCTGGTGAAGATCTCCGGCATCGTGCTGCTCGCGGGCTATGCCTTTTTCAGCCGCGCCCCGATTCTGGGCCTTGCCCTGCTATTGTCGGCGGCGGGCGATTTCGCACTCGACCTCGCCCCGCCCCAGCTGGAAGCGGGTATCGCCGCGTTCGGCGCAGCCCATATCGTGTATCTGGCGCTCTTTGCAGGGTTCATCGCGAAGGATGGCTGGCGCAAGGACGGGGTCATTCTCGCCGGCGCGCTGCTCGCCTTCGGCGCGGCGATGTTTGTCTGGCTGCAGCCTGCGCTTGGCGCGCTTCTGGTGCCCGTCAGCTTATATCTGGCGATCATTCTGGCCATGGCCATCGCGGCCGGCCTTGTGAAAGGCCCGCGCCTGATCCTGGCCGGTGCGCTGCTCTTCCTCATCTCTGACAGCGTGCTCGCTGCGCGCCTGTTCCGTGACAGCCTGATCTTTGAAGGGCTGGACTGGGGCGGCGTCATCGTCTGGGTGACGTATTTCGGCGCCCAGCTCTGTCTCGCCGTCGGCATTGTGCGCAGGAAGGCGCTTCAGGCGGGGTAGGGGAAGGCGTATTGGCGCAATTTACATGTGATGCACATGCAAGTATGCTCTGCGCATGACAGTGATGGTCCAGATACGCAATGTCCCCGACGCCCTGCACCGCACGCTGAAAGCGCGCGCCGCGCTCGCGGGCATGTCGCTGTCCGATTACCTGCTCGCTGAACTGCGCCAGCTGGCCGAGCGGCCAAGCCTTGAGGAATTGCGCGCCCGGCTGCACGCGAGGCCCCCTCTTGCCGCCGACGCTGACATTGCCGCTGCGGTGAGAGCCGAGCGCGACCGCGCCGGATGATCGTTGACGCATCGGCCCTCTTGGAAGTGCTGCTGAGGTCTCCTGCCGCTTCGCAGCTTGAGAGGGTGATGTTCGGGGCGGGCGCTGG
>CAZCEG010000141.1:0-997 GCA_964497275.1 uncultured Oceanicaulis sp. | reverse complement strand
GCCTTCATGCGCCCCATCTCATTGACATCGAAGGCGCGCAGGTGATCCGCAAGTTTGCGCTGGCAGGAAAAATCACCGCCAGCATTGGCGCAGATGCCCTTGCCGATCTCGCAGGCTTCCCCCTGCGGCGCTACCCGCACGATTTTCTGCTGCCGCGCATATGGGAGCTGAGACACGCGATCTCGGCCTATGACGCCGCCTACGTAGCGCTGGCGGAGGTTCTGGACATGCCATTGCTGACCCGTGACGCCCGCCTTGCGGCGGCCGCCAGTGATCTCGTCAGCGTGATAGCCGCTGACTAAGCCGCGACCAGGCCGCGCTCGGTGGCGAGGCGCTTCATCTCGGTCTGCAGCTTTTCAAACGCGCGCACCTCGATCTGGCGGATGCGTTCGCGGCTGACGCCGTAGACATCGGCAAGATCTTCGAGCGTCTTGGGCTCTTCGGCGAGGCGACGCTCCTCGATGATGTGGCGCTCACGCTCGTTAAGCTGCGCCATCGCCTCCTGCAGGAGCGTCATGCGGGTGGAGAACTCGTCGCTCTCGACGAGGTTTTCCTCCGCATCATCGGCGTTGTCATCGGCCAGCCAGTCCTGCCATTCGGACTCGCCATCGGCGCGCATGGGCGCGTTCAGCGAGGCGTCCGGGCCTGACAGGCGGCGATTCATCGAGATCACGTCGTCATGCGTGACACCAAGCTTGGTGGCGATGGTTTCGACCTGATCGGGATGCAGATCACCTTCTTCAAGGGCCTGCATCTGGCTCTTCATGCGGCGCAGATTGAAGAACAGCTTTTTCTGCGCGGCGGTGGTGCCCATCTTCACGAGGCTCCACGAGCGCAGGATATATTCCTGGATGCTCGCGCGGATCCACCACATCGCATAGGTGGCAAGGCGGAAACCCTTGTCGGGATCGAACTTCTTGACCGCCTGCATCAGGCCGACATTGCCTTCGGAGATCACTTCCGCAATCGGCAGGCCATAGCCGCGATAGCCCATGGC
>CAZCEG010000140.1:0-6346 GCA_964497275.1 uncultured Oceanicaulis sp. | reverse complement strand
TCACTGCGTTCGCCCTCAGGATGAGGGATCCAGTTCAGATGAGTCCCTCATGCTGAGGAGCAGCGCTAGCTGCGTCTCGAAGCACGAGGGACAACACCCCTACTCCACCACCCGCACATCCGGCACGCCGGTGAAGGGGCGGATGCCGAACTCGGGGTAGATCTCGCTCGGGAAATAGACCCGGCCATCGGCGACCACCATCGAGATCGTCTTGATCGCGCGCAAGTCTTCGGTGGGGTCGCCCGGCACGAGGAAGAAATCGGCAAGATAGCCGGGCTCGATACGGCCCAGCTCATCGTCGACGCCGAGATATTCCGCCATGCCATGCGTCGCCCAGCCGAGGATTTCGGCAGGTTCCATGCCGATCAGCTGATAAAGCTCCAGCTCGCGGTGATAGGTGAAGGAGCCGCCAAGATCGGTGCCCGGCACCATCATGGTGCCGCGCTCGCGCATCAGGGTCAGCATGGCGATGATCTGGTCGAAGGCGCCGCGATAGGCGAGGTCTTCTTCCTCGCTATTGATGGCAGACATCGCGCTGCGCGCCCCGCGCTGGGCATTGACGGGCAGGTTATCGACATAATCGACCGCGCCCGCCGACACGACGCCATTGCGTGACAGCAGCAATTGTTCGTGGATGGCGAGCGTAGGGTCGATGGCGACACCCCGCTCTACCATTGCGTCGATGGTGGCATGGACTGCAGGGCTGTCGAGGTCCAGCACCGGCAGGCGTTGCAGCGCTGTCAGACGCAGGAGCGTGCGCGTGTCCTCGTCAGATTCCAGCACCCAGCCGAGCATGAGCTGGTTGATATGGACGATCTCGTCATAGCCCGCGGCAATCATGGCATCGGCATTGGTGAAGGCCGGGATATGTCCCGACACGCGAAGCCCGCGCTCGCGCGCAGCGGCGATAACGGCGGGGATCCATTCCGGCCGCATGGAATTGTATATCTTGATCTGGTGGAAGCCGCCCCGGTCGGCGTAAGCGTGGACGGCGGCCACGGCCTCTTCTTCGCTGGCGACCAGCGTGCCGGAATTGGAGTTGAACGGGCTGGCCCCTTCGATGAAGCCGCTACGATAGACGCGGGGGCCCGCCACCCGGCCCGAGCTGATATTTCCGATCAGCCCGTCGAGCACCTCATTATCATTGCCCATATCCCGCACGCTGGTGACACCGGCGGCAATGTTCAGGAAGGCCGCCGTCTCGCCCAGATGCCCGTGCATCTCGAACATGCCCGGGATAAGCGAGCCGCCTGCCCCGTCAATCTCCACCTCGCCGCTTGCGCCTTGCGCATGCACCGCCTCGATCGCACTGACCCGATTGCCTTCAAAGACAACCGACACAGGTTCGCCGAGCGCTTCGGTCAGCGGATCAAAGACACGCACATTGCGCACCCGCACCGGACCGTCATAGTCGCGCACAACGCGGGCCTGCAGCGCTTCAAAGCGCTCGGCGCCATAGCGGGCGGCGAGCTCACGCAGGCGCTCG
This sequence comes from uncultured Oceanicaulis sp., assembly GCA_964497275.1. Classification (GTDB taxonomy): domain Bacteria; phylum Pseudomonadota; class Alphaproteobacteria; order Caulobacterales; family Maricaulaceae; genus Glycocaulis. Next base: position 4,860 of record CAZCEG010000140.1, on the reverse strand, counting down.
TCCTCCCCCTCAAAGCCTTCCGCCAGCACGGTGAAGGAAGGGGAGATGGTGCCCACGAATGCATCTTCTTCCATAAGGAAATAGGATGGGTTGAGCCCCGTGCCCGACAGCGCCCAGGCCGTTACATTGCGCGCCTCGCCGCTCTGGTGAGACAGTGTCAGCTCTTCCATCCGCGTCAGGCGCAGCTCCCCGCCGGGGATCGCATCAAGGCGCAAGTCAGGCGTTGCCATCAGGGCCCGCGCCGCCAGTGCGAGGGTATACGGGCTGGCATTCTGCGGGATGTAGAAGGCAGGGCCGCTCAACGCTGTCTCGTTCTCGCCGGTGGTGTCGCGCCAGCGCGCCTGCCCGCCTTCGCGGGAGAACTGTTCATCCACCGCGTTGCCGAACGTGGTGGCGCCTTCAACCGCCCAGCTCAGTGGCAGGCCAGCCTCGTCCACCGTCACCAGCTCGTTGAAGGTCGGCCCGCGCCCGTTATTGCGGAACTCGTAGAAAATCTCGGTTCCGCCATCAGTATGCACGACCTCCACCGCGCCAATGGGCGTGCCGGTTGTCAGCACAACGAAACGGACCGCTTCGTGCTGTGGCACAGTGACGATGGCCTCGCCTGCTGATGCTGTTTCAGCCTGCGCCGCGCTGTCGCCGGATACAGCCGTTTCGCCTGCCCGTTCGCACGCTGCCAGCGCCAGAGCCGCGCTGAAAATCGTCAAAGCCTTGAATTGCATGATGCCGGCCTCCCCGCCGTGAAATCGTCCATGGATGAGACGGTATCACGGCGCAGGCCGGCGGGGATACGTTTGTCAGCGCCTACTCGGCCGCGTCCCGGCTCGCCGGATCGTATTCAGCCCCCAGCGCCTTCATCTCATCAAGGCCCAGCACGCGGTTGAGCCCGTCAAAATCGAGCATACGGTCCCGGAAACCGGCCGTAGAGCCGGTCGATTTCAGGCCCTTGAGGAAGTCCTGAGCGGCAAAGGTCAGCGCGCGCACCATCGCGCCCGGCGTGATGACAAGCTGATAGCCTATGGCTTCAAGTTCGTCTGCGGTGCGCAAGGGCGTACGTCCGCCCTCCACCATATTGGCCAGAAGCGGAATGCGCCCGGCAAACCGGCTGGCAATCGCCTGCAATTCTTCCGGCGAGCGCGGCGCTTCCACAAACAGCATGTCCGCCCCGGCAGCAAGATAGGCCTCGGCGCGTTCGAGCGCAGGTTCGAAACCCTCCACCGCAATCGCATCGGTACGCGCGATGATAAGGGTCTCTTCAGAGCGGCGCGCATCGGCGGCAGCGCGCACCTTGCCGACCATTTCCTCCATGGAAACCAGAGACTTGCCCGACAGATGCCCGCAGCGCTTGGGCAATTGCTGGTCTTCCAGCTGGATGGCGCTGGCGCCTGCCTGCTCAAACGTGATCATGGTGCGCTGGACGTTGAGTGCATTGCCAAAGCCGGTATCGGCATCGACGATCAGCGGGATGGCCACGCGCTCACGGATGCGCCGCACGACGCCCGCCACTTCCTCCGCGCTGACAAGGCCGAGATCGGGGCGGCCAAGCGCGGTATAGGCAATCGACGCGCCGGAGAGATAGGCGGCTTCAAACCCCGCCTTCTCGACAAGCAGGGCAGAGAGCGCGTCATAGACGCCGGGCGCAAGGACGGCCGGTTTCCGGGCAAGGCGGGCCTTCAGGCTCATGGGGTGGCCTCCGTGGCGCCGAAGCGGATTTTAAGGGCTTCCATCAGCCCTCCCGCTTCGATCATGTTTCGTAAATGCTCCGGCATCGGGCTGACCGGATAGGCCTTGCCGGTAGTGATGTTGGTGACGCAGCCCGCGGCTAGGTCGAGGCTGATCTCGTCGCCAGCGCGCACCGCGCCTTCATGAGGAAAGATCAGCGCAGGCAGGCCAATATTGATGGCGTTGCGATAGAAGATGCGGGCAAAAGATCTGGCAAAAACCGCCGCCACACCCAGTTTTTTCAACGAGATGGCCGCCTGCTCCCGGCTGGAGCCAATCCCGAAATCGGCGCCTGCAAACACGAAATCGCCCGGCCTGACGCTGGATGCAAAATCCGGATCAATGGCTTCAAGGCAATGGCGGGCAAGCCCCTCCGGGCCGAGCTTCATCGCGTGGCCGGGGGCGAGCACATCAGTGTCGATGCCGTCGCCATAGACAAATGCGCGTCCAGTGTTCAGCTGACCACTCATGCCGCGCGCCTCCGCTCAGCCAGAAGCCTGCGCGGATCAATGATCTTTCCGGCAATCGCGCCTGCGGCCACCGTGAAGGGCGAGCCGAGCCAGACTTCGGCGTCCTTGTGGCCCATGCGGCCCTTGAAATTGCGGTTGGTGGAGGAGAGGCACACCTCGCCTTCGGCCAATAGCCCCGCGCCAAGGCCTGCGCACGCGCCGCAGCCGGAGGGCAGCATGATGGCGCCTGCTTCGGACAGGATCGCGAGCGTGCCGTCCTTCGCTGCGGCTTCCGTCACCTTGGCAGAGGCGGGTGCGACGAGCAGACGGACACCCTTGGCCACCTTCTGGCCTTTCAGGACCGAGGCAGCCATGTGCAGGTCGGAGAGCTTCGCGCCGACGCATGCGCCGATATAGGCCTGATCGATCCTGACGCCTTCATGGGCGGTGACGTCCGCCGAATTGGAGGGGCTGTGTGGCGCCGCGACCTGAGGGGCCAGCGTGGACGCGTCCAGCGCAAACGCGCGCTCATAGGGCGCGCCCTCATCAGAACGCCAGCGGGCGATGTCTGCATCGTCAACCTTGCCGCCATGGGCGCGGATATGGGCAAGGGTTGTCGCGTCCGGCTCGACAAGGCCCGTCTCGCCGCCGAGTTCGGCCGCCATATTGGCCAGCACCGTGCGCGCTTCCATGTCCATGGCGCGCACCGCCTCGCCGCCATACTCGATGGCCTTGAAATGATTGCCCATTCCGAGCTCGCGGCACAGGAGCAGCATGATGTCCTTGGCGCTTACCGCTTCACCGAGCGCGCCGGACACCTCCACCCGGATGGTTTCAGGCACCATGGTCCAGGTCTCGCCGGTCGCGGCAATCGCGGTCATGTCAGTCGCGCCGAACCCGGCCGCATAGCAGCCGAACGCGCCGGCATTGGTGGTGTGGGAATCCCCGCCCGCCACAAACAGTCCGGGCCGCAAATGGCCGTGCTCGGGCAGGATGACATGGCAGATGCCGCGCATGTCGTAGAAATGCTCCACGCCGAAGTCCCGGGCGAAATCGCGTGTAGTCTTCAGGATCGCCGCGCTTTCCGCATCGACCGCCGGAACGTAGTGATCAGACACGATCACCACGCGGGACGGATCCCAAAGGCCCACCCCCAGCGCTTCCAGCCTTGCGCGCCAGCGGCGCGGGCCGGAGCTGTCATGGGCCATGGCAAGGTCCACCTTCACCGTGACGATCTCGCCCGGCTCCACACGGCTCTTCCCGGCGGCGCGCGCCAGGATTTTCTGAGCGAGAGTGGCAGCTTGCGTCACGGTGTCCGTTTCCTCTAAAGCCTTCGACGTGCGACATTACGCACCCGGCCATTGGCCGGGCAATGGATAAAGGATATATCTTTATAACATTTGTTGGGAAGCCCCGATCCGCAATCGCCGTACTTTGGCATCAGCTTACGACAGGAACTACGCCCATGGCCGTTCAGGACGCCGCGAAATCCTCCACCCTTTCCTTCCGCTGGGATGATGCGCTGCATCTCGATACCCTGCTGACGGAAGAAGAACGCATGGTGTCGCAGGCCGCGCGCGACTATGCCCGCGGCGAGCTTCTGCCCCGCGTGGTGCAGGCCGCACGCGAGGAAAAGTTCGATCGCAAGATCATGAACGAGATGGGCGAGCTGGGCCTTCTCGGTGCCACCCTGCCGGAAGCCTATGGCGGTTCGGATCTCAGCCACGTCGCTTACGGCCTGATTGCGCGAGAGGTGGAAGCCGTTGATTCGGGCTATCGCTCTGCCATGAGCGTGCAGTCCTCGCTCGTCATGTATCCGATCTACGCCTTCGGGTCGGAAGAACAGCGCAAGAAATACCTGCCCAAGCTCGCCAGCGGCGAGTTTGTCGGCTGCTTTGGCCTGACCGAGGCCGATGGCGGCTCCGACCCGGGCGCGATGCGCACAACCGCGAAGAAGGTCGATGGCGGCTACGTGCTCAACGGCTCGAAAATGTGGATCACCAACTCGCCGATCAGCGATCTGGCGGTGGTGTGGGCCAAGCTTGATGGCGAAATTCGCGGCTTCATCGTGGAACGCGGCACGCCGGGCTTCGACACGCCGAAGATCGAAGGCAAGCTTAGCCTGCGCGCCTCCGTCACCGGCTCGATCTCCCTCAATGACGCGAAGGTGCCTGAAAGCGCGATGCTGCCGAATGTGAAGGGCCTGCGCGGGCCGTTCTCCTGCCTCAACAAGGCGCGCTACGGCATTTCATGGGGCGCAATGGGCGCCGCCGAGTTCTGCTTCCACGCCGCGCGCGAATACGCGCTGGAACGCGTCGTGTTCGGCAAGCCGATTGCCGCTACCCAGCTCGTGCAGAAAAAGCTCGCCGACATGCAGACCGAGATCACGCTTGGCCTCATCGGTGCGTGGCAGCTGGGCCGCCTGCTGGACGAAGGCGCGTGGGTGCCTGAAGCCATCTCCCTCATGAAGCGCAATAATTGCGGCAAGGCGCTCGCCATCGCCCGGGAGGCGCGCGACATCCATGGCGGCAACGGCATTGCCGAGGAATATCACGTGCTGCGCCACGCGGTGAACCTCGAGACCGTGAACACCTATGAGGGCACGCATGACGTTCATGCACTGATCCTTGGCCGGGCGATCACGGGCCATCAGGCGTTTGCATGATCGGAGCGCTGGCTGCGATGACTG
>CAZCEG010000139.1:471-6363 GCA_964497275.1 uncultured Oceanicaulis sp. | reverse complement strand
CCCCTCATCCTGAGGGTGAGCGTAGCGAACGTCTCGAAGGACGAGGGGAAAAGCTCCTTCGCGTCACCCCCATCATCCCAAGGAAAACCACCATGGCATTGCAAACGCTCGGGGCCAGCCCCGCAGCGCCCGTTTCCCTGTCCGATGCCAAGGCCTGGCTGCGGATCGGCCATGCGGGCGAGGATAGTCTTGTCGAAACCCTGATCACCAGCGCCACCGCGCGGGTGGAGGCCGAAACGGGCAGGGCGCTGATCACCCGCCGCTTGCGCGAAACGCTCGATGGCTGGCTGGTGCGGCGGCTGTCGGGCTGTGGCTCGGCCTTCGCGGTCGGCCTCTCCCCGCTGGTCAGCGTGGAGGAAATCCGCACGTTTGACCGCCAGCACGAGGCGATCATCTGGGACGCGGAGGAATACCGCGTTGACGTAAACGCCGATCCCGGCCGCATCATCGCCCGCGCCCCTTACGCCTTCCCAAGGCCGGGTCGGCTGGCGGCGGGCATCGAGATCGATTTTACAGCCGGTTACGGCGAGACAGCGGACGCCGTGCCGCCTGCGCTTGTTGAAGCGATATTGCGCCTTGTGGCGGAGGGCTATGCCGCGAGCGAACCGGCGCTTGCCAATGGGCGCGGCCCTGCGCGTCTGCCAGAACATGTGGACGCGCGGCCCTTCCGGCAGGTGCGGCTATGAGCGCGGACGCGGCCCTGCAGGCCGCCATCCTCGCCCACCTCGCCGCTGATGCAGACGTGTTGAGCCAGCTTGGCAATCCGCCCCGGCTCTATGACCGGGCTCCAGGCGGCGCGGCTTTTCCTTACGTGTCGCTGGGGCGGGCCGAAACCCGCCCCGTAGACGGCGATGAGACACGTTTAAGTGAGCATCGTCTGACGCTGCATGTCTGGAGCCGCAAGCATGATTTTGCCGAAGTGAAGGCCATCACCGGCGCGGTCAGCTCTGCCCTGCATAATGCTAGCCTCACCCTCGCCCCGCCCTTTGCCGCGATCATCTGCCAGGCCGTCTACACCGATCTGTTCGACGGCGCGGACGGCCGCTCCGTGCATGGTGTGGTCAGGGTGAGGGTGCTGGTCGCGGCGCAACAATAACCCAACAAAATCAAGGAGAATGCCATGACCGCCCAGGCCGGACGGGACATGCTGATCAAGCTGTCTGACGGGCAGAGCCCGGAGAGTTTCACCACCATTGCAGGGCTTCGCGCGAAATCGTTTTCGCTCAATGCCCGCACGATTGACGCAACCCATGCCGGCAGCCCCGGCCAGTGGCGTGAGCTGATCGCAGGGGCGGGCGTCAAATCCGCTGCCGTCACCGGCACGGGCGTGTTCGTGGACAGTGCAGGCGATGCGGCCCTGCGCAGCGCTTTCTTTGCAGGGGATGCACCGCGCTTCCAGCTCGTCATCCCGGGCTTTGGCGCAATTGTGGGCCGTTTCCAGATCAGCGCGCTGGAATATGCCGGCCGCCATGATGGCGAGGCCACCTGGTCGATCACGCTTGCCTCCGCCGGGGCGCTTGATTTCGAGGCGCTCTAGCGATGGCCAATCCGCAAGCAGGCGAGATCATGCTGGAAACCAGCATCGGGCCGCGCGTGCTTCGCCTGTCGCTTGCCGCACTGGCGGAGATCGAGGCGCTTTTGGACGTGGAGGAGCTCTCCGCGCTGGGCCCGCGCCTTGCCGCGATAACGATGGGCGAACTGCACTCCGTCATCGCCATCCTCCTGCGCGCAGGCGGCGAGAAACAGGCGGTGGAGGTGGATCCGGTGGAGGCAGCTTCGGCTCTCGCAGAGCTTTTCACCCGCGCCAGCAGGAACGCGTCATGAGCCCGCGCTGGCAGGCCTGGCTCGCCTTTGGTGTGGTGCGGCTGGGCCTCTCCCCGTCTGAGTTCTGGGCGCTGTCACTGACCGAATGGCTCGCGCTGGTGCGGGCCGTATCCGGCGCGAAAGCCACACCCATTACTCGGTCAGACCTTTCCGCCCTGATGGCGAAATTTCCTGACAGGAAGGAGGCTCGATCATGAGCCGAGACAATTTCGATACCGGCGAGTTGCGCATTGCCACGCGCGAAGCCGAAGAGGCCGCAGACCGCATGGCGCGCGCCTTTGATGCCAGCGGCGAGGCGATTGCCCGCTCGCTGGAACGGGCAGGGCGCTCTGGCTCGCTCTCCATCCAGTCCATGGTGGAGGAGATATTGCAATCGCTGGCCCGGCTCGCCGTGGACCAGCTCATCATCGATCCGTTGTCGGGCCTGTTCAGCCGCGCCGGGCGCGATCTGGGAAGTGTCATCGGCCAGCGCGCCGAGGGCGGGCCTGTACTCGCAGGCCAGAGCTATCTTGTGGGTGAGCGCGGCCCGGAAGTCTTCACGCCCGGCCAGGGCGGGGCGATCTCACCCATGGCGGGCCTGCCGCCCATCCACATCACCATTCATGCGGGCGCGGACACAGCAGCCTCGGTGCGCAGGTCTGAAAGCCAGATCGCGGCGAGCCTGGCGCGTGCCGTGCGGGCAGGAGCAGACAGGCTATGAGCGCGTTTCACGATGTCCTTTTTCCCTTAAGCGTAGGGCTCGGTGCGCGCGGCGGGCTGGAGCGCCTGACCGAGATTGTCGAGCTTGCCAGCGGGCATGAGGAACGCAACAGCCCGTGGGCCCATTCGCGCCGCCGCTGGGATGCGGGGCCGGGCGTGCGCTCACGCGATGATCTCGCCTTGCTCACCGCCTTTTTCGAGGCGCGGCGCGGGCGGCTGCATGCCTTTCGTTTTCGCGATCCGGCAGACCATGCCTCCTGCCTGCCCTCAGGCACGCCTGCGGCGGGGGATCAATCGCTGGGCCTCGGCGACGGGGTGCGTACACGCTTTGCACTTCTGAAGCGCTATGGCGCGGGCGACAGCGCCTATCAGCGCCCGATTGCCCTGCCGGTCGCGGAGAGCGTGCTGGTGGCCGTCAATGGCGCACCGGCGGCGTTCACGCGCGATGGCGCAGAGATCGTGTTCGATGCCCCGCCCGCTGATGGCGCGGCGGTGACAGCCGGTTTCTACTTCGATGTGCCGGTGCGCTTCGACACTGACCGGCTGGAAGTCTCGCTCGATCATTTCGGCGCAGGCCTCGCGGCCAGCGTGCCGCTGGTTGAGGTGCGGTGGGGGTAGGGGCTTTTCCCCTCGTCCTTCGAGCGCCACCGCGTCCGAAAGGATGAGGGGAAAAGCACACTAAAGCCCTCATCCTGAGGGGCCGTAAGGCCGTCTCGAAGGACGAGGGCTTGCCAACTCAATGAGGTCACCATGATCCCTCTTCCCGCTGGCTTTCAGGCCAGTCTCGATCACGGTGTGACGACGCTCGCCTGGTGCTGGCTCGTTACCCGCAATGATGGCGCGGTGCTGGGCTTTACCGACCATGATCGCGCACTTGAAGTGGCAGGCGTAACCTGCGAACCGCAATCGGGTTTTGCCTCTGGCCCCGTGCGCAGCGAGGCAGGTGCGCCCGCGCGCGGCGCTGTGTTCGGGGCGCTGAACTCCGATATGATCAACGCCGCCGATATCGCCAACGGGCTCTATGACGGGGCTGAGGTGCGCGTGATGCGCGTCAACTGGCTGAGCCCTGTTTCCGCCGTCACCGTGTTCACCGGCGAGATCGGCGAGATCACCCGCGCAGGCGCCGGGTTTGAGGCCGAACTGACCGGCCTATCCGCGCGGCTGAACCGGCGCATTGGCCGGGTGTTTGCCCGCTCCTGCGATGCAGAACTCGGCGATAATCGCTGCACGGTGGACCTCGACAGCCCCGCCTTCACCGGCACTGGCGTGGTGGTGGAGGCGCTTGCGGAAGGCATCATCACGGCGAGCGGTCTGACGGGTTTTGAGCCCGGCTGGTTTGGCGAAGGCCAGCTGACATGGATGAGCGGCGCGAATGCAGGGGCACGGTCACGGGTCAGGGCGCACGGCCTTGCCGGTGATCTCGTCCGGCTGGAGCTGGCGCGCGCGCCCTTCCATGCCCCGAAGGCCGGAGACGCCCTCAATGTCAGCGCAGGCTGTGACGGGCACGCGGCGACTTGCCGGACAAAGTTCAATAATTTCATCAACTACCGGGGATGTCCTCACCTGCCGGGTAATGATGTGCTGCTGCGCCATGCCGGCTCTGAAGCGGTGCGCGATGGAGGCAAGAGATGAGCCGGGCCGCCATCATCGCTGCGGCGCGCGGCTGGATCGGCACGCCCTACGTCCATCAGGCAAGCTGCAAGGGCGCGGGCACGGACTGCCTTGGCCTGTTGCGCGGTGTGTGGCGTGAAGTGATGGGCGCGGAGCCTGAAATCCCGCCCACCTACAGCCCGGACTGGGCCGAGCGGCAGGGCGCGGAAACCCTGCTGGAGGCGCTTTCCCGCCACATGGTCCCGGTCGCTGTGAACGCGGCCCGCCCCGGCGACGTGCTGGTCTTTCGCATGCGAGAGGGCGCACCGGCCAAGCACTGCGCGATCCTCAGCGGCCCCTCGGCGATCCTTCACGCCTGGCAGGGCAGGGCGGTCGCCGAGACGCCCTACACACCATACTGGCAACGCCGCTGCGTGGCGGCGGGTGCCTTTCCCTTTCCCACCTGATTCAAGGAGGCCCGTGATGGCCCAGATGGCGTTTGCCGCCGGTGCCCGCATGGCTGCGGGCGCCCTGCGTTCGCTTGCCGCTTTTGGCGTGTCGAGCCTGGTTTCCTCCACCCGAGATCCGGGTTCGCGGGTGGATGGGCTGGAAGTCCAGACCTCGAGCGAAGGCGCGCCCGTGCCGCGCGTCTATGGCCGGATGCGGCTGGCAGGGCAGGTCATCTGGGCCTCGCGCTTCAAGGAAACCCGCACCAGGCAGAAGACCGGGGGCGGCAAGGGCGGCGGCCCCAGCGTGGTCGAATACAGCTATTCGGTGAGCTTCGCAGTAGCGCTCTGTCAAGGCCCGATCTCCGGCATTGGCCGCGTGTGGGCGAACGGCGCCCCGCTCGATACCTCCCGCCTTGTCATGCGCGTCTATCGCGGTGGCGAAGACCAGCTGCCCGACCCGCTGATCGCGATGATCGAAGGCCCCGGCGCGGCCCCTGCCTATCGCGGGCTGGCTTACGTCGTCTTTGAGGACATGCCGCTTGATGAATATGGCGCGCGCCTGCCGCAGCTGAGCTTTGAGGTGCTCGGGGCAGGCGAGGAAGCGCGGCCCGGCTCCATGGAAAGCCTGATCGAGGGCGTGTGCCTGATCCCGGCATCGGGCGAGTTCGCCTATGCGAGCCAGCCAGTCATGCGCGAGATCGCCGACGGGCGCGATGCGCCGGAAAATTTCCATATCCTGCGCGCCGACACCAATATCGAGGCCGCGCTGGACGATCTCGCCATGCGCCTGCCCAACTGCAAGTCGGTGGCGTTGGTGACGAGCTGGTTTGGCGATGATCTGCGCTGCGGGGAGTGCGCGATCCGCCCCGGCGTGGAGACGCGCCTGAAAGTCACGCGGCCCATTGACTGGGGTTCAGCGGGGCTGACCCGCCTCAACGCCCATCTTGTCACCGGAGGGCCGGCCGAGCCCGTCTATGGCGGCACCCCCTCTGACCAGACGGTGATCGCGGCCATCCAGGCCCTGAAGGCCAGAGGCTATAAAGTGGTGCTCTACCCCTTCATCCTGATGGACGTGCCGCCGGGAAACGGCCGGCCCGACCCCTATGGCGGGGCGGAGCAGGCCGTATTCCCATGGCGGGGCCGTATTACCTGTCACCCGGCCGCAGGACAGCCCTCCACCAGCGATGGAAGCGCCAGCGCGGGCGCGCAAGTTTCCGCTTTTTTCGGCTCGGCCAATGCCTCCCACTTCTCTGTCTCTGGCGGGAGTGTCAGCTATTCCGGGCCAAGCGAGTGGCGCTTTGCCCGCTTCATCCTGCACCACGCGGCGCTC
>CAZCEG010000139.1:0-461 GCA_964497275.1 uncultured Oceanicaulis sp. | reverse complement strand
ACCGAGATGCGCGGCCTGACGACGGTGCGCAGCGCATCGGGCGTCTATCCTGCGACCGCGCACCTCAAAATCCTTGCCGCGCAGGCCCGTGCCATTCTTGGCGGCGCCTGCCGGATTTCCTACGCGGCGGACTGGTCTGAATACTGGGGGCATGCGCCGGGCGGTGATGAGCGCCGCTTCCATCTCGATCCACTCTGGGCCGACCCGAATATCGATTTTATCGGGCTGGACTGGTACATCCCGCTGGCCGACTGGCGCGAGGGCAATGCCCATGTAGATGCGCTTGCCGGTGCGCCCTCCATCCATGACCCGGACTATCTCGCCTCGCAGGTCGAGGGCGGAGAGGGGTATGACTGGTATTATGCCAGCGAGGCCGGCCGGGAGAGCCAGACCCGCATCCCCATCACCGATGGTCAGGGCGAGCCGTGGATCTGGCGCTACAAGGATTTGCGCAGCTGGTG
>CAZCEG010000138.1:0-6439 GCA_964497275.1 uncultured Oceanicaulis sp. | reverse complement strand
GCCAACGACCTGATGCAGCAGGTGATGGCGCTGACGATCGAGAAGCTGCGCGCCAATGGCGTGGAGTTCCAGTCCACCCCGCCGACCTATTACGAGCTTGTCGACGAGCGCGTGCCCGGCCATGGCGAGGACCTTGAGCGCCTGAAGAAGAACTCCATCCTCGTCGATGGCGATCCGGAGAACGGCAAGGGCCTGCTCCTGCAGATCTTCACCACGACGAATATCGGCCCGATCTTCTTCGAGATCATCCAGCGCAAGGGCAATGAGGGCTTTGGCGAAGGCAATTTCAAGGCGCTGTTTGAATCGATCGAGCTCGATCAGATCCGCCGCGGCGTCCTCAAGCCCGACGCGGCCGAGTAAGCGGTCATGAAAGGGCGGGCGAACCGGGCAGACGAGGCGCCCGCCCTCATTCTTGCGGGCTATCTGCCCTATCGGCTTTCGGTGGTCTCCAACAAGGCGTCAGGGCTTATTGCCCGCGCGTATCAGGCCCGCTTCGGACTGACGATCTGGGAATGGCGCGTGATCGCCGTGCTGGGCGAGGGCCATGCCATCACGGCTCAGGCGATCTGCGAAGCGACTGCCATGGACAAGGTCACGGTGAGCCGCGCGCTTCGGGCGCTGGCCGAGCGGTCCCTGGTCCAGCGCCGCCCCAGCCCCACCGACAAGCGCGCAGCGCTTGTCTCGCTCACCGCTGAGGGGCGGGCGATCTACGAGGAAATCGCGCCTCTGGCACTGGAGTGGGAACGCTCGCTGCTAGATGGGTTCACGCCCGAAGAGGCAGCGCAGCTTTCGCGCCTTCTGGAGAGGCTGGAGGCGCGGGCCAACCGGCTGGCACACGCGGAGCGGTGAGCTACAGCCCCTTGATCTCATCGAGTTCCTTCTGGTCGTCGCAGTCTTCGGGCGTTTCGATGCGCTCGGGCTCTGGCGCTTCGCTGGTGATGAGCTCCACGGCCTGATCAGCTGCGTCCTGGAAGGGGAAGAGGATGAGGTCGGCACCGGCCTCTTTCAGCCGTTCGAGCGCCGCGCCGCGCTGGCTCGTCACGGCGATTTTGCCCTCATAGCCAAACTTGCGCAGCGTCGAGATCATGGGGATGCGCGTATCCTCATGGGTGACGCCGGTATCGTGGTCTGACGTCGTCGAGATAACCCATTTTACCCGGTCGAGCGGTAGATGGGTCAGAAACTCCTGATCGGTCAGATCGCCATAGACCGCGTCCAGCCCGCGCTCACGCCACAGGCGCACGGCAGACGGGTTGAAGTCTACACCAAGCGTGGAGACGCCGCGGTTCAGAAGGCGCTGGGCGATCGCCCCGCCATAGCGGCCAAGCCCGAACAGGATGACGTCGTGATGCTCTTTCGCGTCTGCCCCGCCATTATCGGTTTCGGCGTGATTGATATTGCGCCGTTCGAACGGGGAGAGCAGGGGCTCCACCAGCGGGTAGAGCCTGTGCGAATAGGTGATCATGTAGGTGGAGGCCGCAATCGTGATCAGGCCTACCAGCGTGACCAGCCCCAGCGCCTCGTCGTTCACATGGCCGATGGTCAGCCCCATCGCCATGAAGATGAGCGAGAACTCACTGATCTGGGCGACGGTGAGGCCGGCCAGAAAGCCGGTGCGCTTGCGATAGCCCATCACGCCCATGATGATCACCACGATCAGCGGATTACCGATCAGTACAAAGGCAGAGAAGATGGCCGCCGCCGGGATGTTCTCGCCCAGCAGGGACAGATCGAGCCGTGATCCGAGCCCGATGAAGAAGAAGAGCAGCAGGAAATCGCGCAAGGGCGCGAGGCGCGCCGAAATGGCCTCCCGGTAGGGCGTTGAGGCGAGCGCGACGCCTGCCAGAAGCCCGCCCAGCTCCTTGCCGAGGCCGAATATGTCACCCAGCGCGGCAAACATGGCAGCGAGCGCAATACCGAACGAGATCAGCAATTCTGGCGAACGCGCCAGAACGGTGGTCAGCGGGTTGGCGATATAGCGGATGAAGAGAATAACGGCGGCGACCATGGCGATGCCCGCGGCCAGCACGATCAGAAGGTCGCTGACGCCGCTATCTTCGGCTCCGCCAATGCCGATGGCCGACAGCACGATCATCGCCAGCACCACCACGAGGTCCTGCACGATGAGGAAGCCGAGCGCGATGCGGCCATGCAGCGAGTCGATCTCGCGCTTGTCGGACAGGAGCTTCACGATGATGATCGTGGAGGAGAAGGTCAGCGCAACGGCGATATAGATGCTGGTCAGCGGATCAAAGCCCAGCGCCAGCGCGATGAAAAAGCCGATGATCGAGGTGAAGGCGACCTGACCCAGCCCCGTCGCCAGCGATACCAGCCCCAGCGACTGGATCAGCTTCACGTCAAGCTTGATGCCCACGAGGAAGAGCAGCAGCGCGATGCCAAGCTGGGAGAGCAGGTCGATATGCTCGCTGGAGTGGACAATATCCAGCCCCGCCGGACCGACCGCTATGCCGACAATGATGAAGCTGACGATCAGGGGCTGGCGCAGCACATGGCCAACAAGGCCAAGCGCCGCCGCGATTACCAGCAACAGCGCAATCTCGTAGAACACGGACTGGGTGATCAGTTCTGCCACGTACCTGTCCTTCCGCCCGCCGGTCCGTTACGAATCGTGAGCGGTTACAGTGTCATGGCCCGTGCCTGGCTCCAAGCGATACAGCCTATCCCACCGCCGCAATCAGCGAGCGGGCGTCATAGGTGTTGGCCGTATCGGAGGCATCGCCCGAGCGGGCGATAATCTCGATGCTGACAATCGTGCGGCGCTCCTGACCGGGGCTGATGCCGATGCCAAGCCCGACACCGGAGGCGCGATAGCCGCCGGAGCCAATTGTTGTGCCAGCCGAGCCGCCGACGCGCACAGGGCTGGAGCCACTGCCGCTAGTTTCCACCCGCCGGTCGATGAGCTCGAACCAGTCATAGCCGCTTTCCAGTGTCAGTTCGGCGGCCCGGCGCAGGGCAAGGCGCTCTGCCTGCGCGGTTGTCACGTCCGGTCCTGCGGTGAAGGTCACGCGCCAGCGATTATCCTCGATGCGCAAGGCGTCATAGCCAAGGGCGCGGCCGGGCTGGCCAACGGCAGGGCCATAGACAGTCTGGCTCGGCGAGCAGGCCGCAGCAGCGCCAAGGCTTGCCGCGACAAGCGCGGTAATAAGGAAGGGGCGTCGGGTCATGGGCGTCCTCGTAGGGTTTGGTCCCTCGCTTGAGAGCATAGCGGCTTTTTGAGGTTTACGCTTCCCTGGGTGAAACGGTTTCGACGATTACGACTTTATCATAGCCCAATTTGGCGATTACCCACCCACTGACGAACCCGGCGACAAAGCCACACGGGAGGGTGGCTACAAGCACAACCGTGTCGAGGTTGACGCCTCCACCCCCGAAAGGGAGCCCTGCAATAAAAAAGACAAATGAAAAGGATGTGCCACCCAGGCCGAACATGAGACCTATCTGTGCAGGCGAGCGCCATTGCAAAAAATGGGCGATTGCCCACACTACAAGCATGGGCATGCCAGCGAGGAGATATGCGGCGACGACGCCAATCATTGTGGCAATTAAAGAGAAGAATAGAAACTCCATGAAAATCTCGCCTGCCCACTGCTCGATTGGCACCAGGGTCGCTATTGAGAGTGCGACCAGAATGCCGCCCAAGGTGCCAGCGATGAACGGCGCCAGCAGCAAGCCGGCAACGAGATGGCCTGTCCGGGTCTTGTACATTTGCTAACGGCCGCCTTTGGAGTTGGGGTCGACGACCCGCGCGGTCACTGGCCTCCAGAGGTGCCCTGCCCGGACGGTTTCCCTGTCTGATCTGACGCTGAACGTCACGCGCCGGCCCCAAGGCTTGCCGCAACAAGAGCGGTAATCAGGAAGGGGCGTCGGGTCATGGGCGTCCTCGTAGGGTTTGGTCCCTCGCTTGAGAGCATAGCGGCTTTTTGAGGTTTACGCTTCCCTGGGTGAAACGGTTTCCTCCGGGGCAGCCGCGGCATAGCCGAGAAGGCCGATGACAAGCCCCGCAACAAAGCCTGCCACAAAGCCTGCGGGCAGGGCGACCAGCATGGCCGGGTCGCGGCCCTGCTCGATATCGCCTGATATCAGCTCGCCATTCAGCAGATACATGAAAGCAAACAGCGTTCCGCCGGCAGCCATGACCAGCCCCATCTGCCAGGGCGCTCGCAGGCGCGCAAAATGGGCAATCGCCCACGCCGCGAGGATCACGGGCAGGCCCGCCGTGTAGCAGACGAAAACCGCGATCAGCAGGGCAAAGAACGACATCACGAGCCCTGTCCGCAACGCTTCCAGGACCGTGAAATCGGTCATTACCTGCAGCGGGAGACCGAAAGAAATGAGCGTGCCGCCGATCGCTCCGGCAATCATCGGCGCAAGCCCGAGGCCCAGAAGGAGCTGACCAGGCAGAAGCGTGCGCATGGGGCTAGCGCGCACTTCTGGAGAGCGAGTTGAATATCAGCCCGCCAAGCGCGCCGGATACCAGTCCGATCAGCGGCAAAGCGAGGCTCATCAGGCCTTCGGCAACGCTCATGGAGCCGATGGGCTGTCCGCCGGTGAGGGCCAATTCCAGCTCAGCACCGTAAAGCCGGTAGAGATGGACGATCATGCCGGCAAGCCCGGCTGCGCCGCCGGTCAGAAGCGCTGTAAATCCGCCCCACAGGCCAAGCCCGCGTAGGATCATCCAGAGCGGGATGAACACGAACAGCGTGGCCGGATAAGCAAACATCAGCCCGTTGAACCAGACATCCACCGACAGCGAGAGATAGGCCGCCAGCGGCACGTCAGCTGCTGCAGGATCGGTCATCTGGATGTGGCCGATCAGGCCTGCGACAGCGATGGCGGTCGCCATGGCCGGTGCCACCACAAAAGCCGCCAGCACGCCCACAGGAACGTAGCCCCGGCTCATCGCCCTGATCCTTCAATGCACGTCATCATCCCCTGCCCCCCGAAACATGCGTCACCCGGCCTCACCATAGCGGCTCATTGGCCCGCTCGCACGTAGCGCAATGCCCAAAGGCGGCAGGCGCTGGCAAGGCCGCCGCTCGCCCTGCCTGCTGCACGGCTTTCATCGATCTCGGCCACCAGTCCGGCAAGCGAGCGGCCCCGCTGTGCCGCAGCTGTATCGAGCACCGCCCAGAATTCCGGCTCCAGCGCCAGGCTGGTGCGGTGGCCCGCCAGTGAGAGGGATCGTTTTTCCATGCTCATCGTTTCAGGAAGATCACGGCCGCGCCCGCTGCAATCAAGCCGAAACCGATCAGATGGCGGATTGTGACCGGTTCTTTCAGGTAAATGGCGGCAAAGGCGACGAACACGGTCAGTGTGATCACCTCCTGCATCGTCTTCAGCTCTGCGGCGGAATAGACATTGTGGCCCAGCCGGTTGGCGGGCACAGCCATGGTGTATTCCACGAAGGCGATCAGCCAGCTGAAGAATATCACCATCAGGATGGGCGCGCTCTTGAAGCGCAGATGTCCATACCAGGCCAGCGTCATGAAGATGTTGGAGCCGATCAACAGGATGATCGGGAGGATATGGGGCCACGAGATGGTGGGCATTGGGGCGCGTCCGGCATTGCTTTGCGCTATTGCGCCAGCCTTTGGGTCCAAGTCCAGCGCAAAAAAAAGAGCCGGACGGCGAAATCGCTCGGTCCGGCTCAGTCTTGCATATCCGTTCGGGGAGGAGACGGTATGCGAAAGGGGAAACGGCGTCGCCGTTCGACCGCTGATATGTGCCCTACGTTCGGCCACGACAAGTCGTTCCCACGAATAGCAGCTATGCAAAAATGCAATATGACGGGAGTGTAACGGTCTTGTGACGCAGGGCTGAGGGCTAGCCCGCAGTCTCCGCCTGCCAGAGGCGCACCTGCTCCAGCAGGAACTCCCGGAAGGCCGCGATGCGGCGCGAACCTTTGAGCTCTTCAGGATAGACCAGATAGACCTCGAAGGCCGGGCCGTCGATCTCTGGCAGCACACGCACCAGCGCCGGGTTTTCCCGCGCGACATAGTCTGGCAGGCCGCACAGGCCAAATCCGGCCTCGGTCGCGCGCATCATGGCCTTGATCGTGTTGGCCTCGATTATCGGGGTGCGCGGCGATGTGCCGCTCTCCCGCCCTATGGTCAGTTGCCAGTTCAGGTTCGGGATCGGTGCCAGATGCTTTGGCCCGTAGGCGATGAAGTGATGCCCGCGATCGAGATCGGCGAGCGTCTGCGGCGTGCCGTGCTGGTTGAGATACTCGGGCGCGGCATAGAGGTGCTGGCGCACCTCCATAAGGCGGCGCTGCACCAGATCATTCTGCGTGGAGGGCCACGGGCGGATGGCGATATCGGCCTCCAGACCTGCCAGATCCAGCTCATGGTCTGCCAGCAGCAGGCGCAGGCGGATTTTGGGATACTGTGCGTAAAAACCCTTCAGGCGCGGTACGAGC
>CAZCEG010000137.1:0-6491 GCA_964497275.1 uncultured Oceanicaulis sp. | reverse complement strand
GCGCCGTCATTCCGACGATTGACGATGTCGGCCACTTTCAGACCACGCTTGGCAGCGACGGTGCGCGGGCTTTCCTGGTCTTTGAGGGCCTGGAAGGTGGCGCGGATCATGTTGTAGGGGTTGGACGAGCCAACCGACTTGGCAACAACGTCCTGGACACCGAGGCTTTCCAGCACGGCGCGCATCGGACCACCGGCGATGATGCCGGTACCCGGAGGCGCCGCACGCAGCGTCACCTTGCCGGCGCCCCAACGGCCGTCGACATCGTGATGCAGGGTCCGGCCCTCACGCAGAGGGATGCGCACCATCGTCTTCTTGGCCTCTTCGGTGGCCTTGCGGATGGCTTCCGGCACTTCGCGCGCCTTGCCCTGTCCGAAGCCCACACGGCCCTTCTGATCGCCAACCACGGCCAGAGCGGCGAACTGGAAGTTACGCCCGCCCTTCACCGTCTTGGCGACGCGGTTGATGTGCACGAGCTTGTCGACGAGTTCGCTTTCCGGCTCCTCGTCGCGGCGGCGGCGGTCGCGGCCGCCCCGGCCTTCGCGTTGGTCTTCCCGAGCCATGCCGCTCTCCTAGAAGTTCAGGCCGCCCTCACGGGCAGCGTCTGCGAGCGCCTTGACGCGCCCATGATAAATGTAGCCACCGCGGTCGAAGACCACGTCGGTAAGCCCTTTGGCCTTGGCGCGTTCGGCAACGAGCTTGCCGACCGCCTGGGCCGCTTCGATGTTCGCGCCCGCCGGCTTGCCACCGCGCACGTCGGCTTCCAGCGTGGAAGCCGCAGCGAGGGTGACGCCGTTCGCGTCGTCGATGATCTGGGCGTAAATGTGTTTGGACGAGCGGAAGACCGACAGGCGCGGACGGCCGCCCGAGAACTTCGCAAGCCGGGTGCGCGTACGTTGCGCACGGCGTTGCAGTTTTTCGCGAGACGATTTCATGACCTGACGGTTCCCTACTTCTTCTTGCCTTCCTTGCGGCGAACGTATTCGCCGGCAAGGCGGATGCCTTTACCCTTGTAGGGCTCTGGCGGCCGGAACTGGCGGATTTCAGCGGCGGTCTGACCCACGTGCTGCCGGTTTGCGCCCTCGATCTTGATCTCGGTCGGCTTCGGCGTCGACAGGGTGATACCCTCGCGCGGCGTGTAGATCACTTCGTGGCTGAAGCCGAGCGCGAGTTTCAGGTCGCGGCCCTGCATCTGGCCCCGGTAACCGACGCCGACGAGCTCGAGCGTCTGCTCGAAGCCTTCGCTCACACCCTTGACCATGCTCGCCAGATTGGCGCGCGTGGTGCCCCACATGGCGCGGGCGCGGGTGGTCTCATCAGCCGGCTTCACCAGAAGCGACTTGTCCTCGGTTTCAGACACCGAGACCAGGTTCGTGACCAGAAGGGTAAGTTCACCCTTCGGACCTTTCACCTTCACCGTGTCGTTGGCCACCGTGGCGCTGACGCCAGAGGGAAGCGCGACCGGCAATTTGCCCAGACGTGACATCTATCGTGCCTCCCTTAGCTGATATGGCAGAGAATCTCGCCGCCGACATTGCGGGCACGGGCAGACGCATCGCTCATCACACCTTGCGGCGTGGACACGATCGCGATCCCGAGCCCGTTCTGCACGAGCGGAAGATCCTTGGCCTTGGAGTATTCCCGGCGGCCGGGTTTGGACACGCGCTTGATCTCGGAGATCACCGGCGCGCCTTCATAGTATTTCAGCTCGATCTCGAACTGCTTGAAGCCGTCCGCATCGAGGGTTTCGGTGTAACCCCGGATGTAGCCTTCTTCGAGCAGCACGTCGAGGACGCGCTGACGCAGCTTCGACGCGGGCGTCACGACACTCGTGCGCCGACGCATCAGGGCATTGCGGATACGGGTGAGCATATCACCGAGCGGATCAATCATCGCCATTGGCTTGCTCTCCCTACCAGCTTGATTTCACGATGCCGGGGATCAGACCCTGGCTGCCCAGCTCGCGCAGCGCGATCCGGGACATTTTCAGCTTGCGGTAATAACCACGCGGACGGCCCGACACCTGGCACCGGTTACGGATGCGGGTCGGGGCCGAGTTGCGCGGCAGGGCAGCCAGCTTCAGCTGGGCTGCAAACCGCTCTTCGACCGGCAGCGACGTATCGCGGGCGATCGCCTTGAGTGCCTGACGCTTGGCCAGGTACTGCTTGGCGAGACGCTTGACGCGGGCGTTACGCTCGGTTGCGCTCTTCTTAGCCATTCAATTCTCTCCTCGCGTGCAGGCCCACAATGGACCTGCTCTCCTGCTGCGTCAGTTCGTGAACGGGAAATCGAACTCGGCCAGCAGGGCCTTCGCTTCTTCATTGGTAGACGCGGTGGTGCAGACAATGATGTCCATGCCACGCACTTTTTCGACTTTGTCGTAGTCGATCTCGGGGAACACGATGTGCTCTTTCAGGCCCATCGCGTAATTGCCGTTGCCATCAAAGCTCTTGCCGTTCAGGCCGCGAAAGTCGCGGACGCGCGGCAGGGCAATGGTGACCAGACGGTCGAGAAACTCGTACATGCGGTCCTGACGCAGCGTCACCTTGGCGCCGATCAGCTGGCCTTCACGCAGCTTGAAGCCCGCGATGGACTTCGTGGCCCGCGTGGCGACCGGCTTCTGGCCGGCAATCGCCTGCAGATCCGCCAGCGCGCCCTGCAGCTTCTTGGAATCCTGCGCGGCCTCGCCAACACCCATGTTCAGGACGACCTTGTCCAGACGCGGGATCTGCATGTCGTTCGTGTAGCCGAACTTCTCCTTCAGACGCGCGCGGATTTCCTCGCGATAGCGCGTCTTCAGGCGCGGCTCATAAGTTGCGGTCTCAGACATCGATGACCTCACCAGACTTTTTCGCTACCCGGACCTTCTTGCCATCGCGAACCTCGAAGCCCACGCGGGTGGCTTCGCCGGATTTCGGATCAACAAGAGCCACGTTGGAGACGTGGATCGGGGCTTCTTTTTCTTCAATGCCGCCAGGCGTGGTCTGGGTCGGGCGGTTATGGCGTTTCACCATGTTCACACCGGCCACGATCACGCGGTTTTCAGACGGCATCACCTTGGTCACTTCACCGGTCTTGCCCTTGTCGCGGCCGGCGAGGACGGCGACCTTGTCGCCCTTCTTGATTTTCGCAGCCATGACTACAGCACCTCCGGCGCCAGCGAGATGATCTTCATGTGGTTCTTCGCCCGCAGCTCACGCGGAACCGGGCCGAAGATACGCGTGCCGAGCGGCTCCATATTATTGTTCAGGAGCACGGCGGCATTGGTATCGAACCGGATGACGGATCCGTCGCGGCGCTTGATATCGCGCGCGGTGCGGACAACGACGGCCTTGCGGACATCGCCTTTCTTCACCCGGCCTTTGGGCGTGGCTTCCTTGACCGAGACGACAATGATGTCGCCTACGCCTGCATAGCGGCGCTTGGCACCGCCGAGCACCTTGATGCATTGCACGCGGCGGGCCCCGGAATTGTCGGCCACGTCCAGATTTGTCTGCATCTGGATCATCGTGATCCTCCGTTAAAACTTGGACACGATCATCCCTGTCTCAGCCCTTATCAGGCCTGCTCAGGGACGACCTCCCACCGCTTCAGCTTCGATTTGGGCGCACATTCCTGGATCAGGACGGTGTCGCCGACTTTCTTGGCATTGGCCTCGTCATGGGCATGATATTTCTTCGAACGCCGCACCGTCTTGCGAAGGAGCGGGTGCAGGAAGGTGCGTTCCACCTTCACTACGACGGTCTTGGCCTGCTTATCGCTGACCACGACGCCTTGCAGTACGCGCTTCGGCATCGTCTAGCTCCCTTGCTTCTCGATGGCGCGGCGGCGCATGTCGGTCTTCAGGCGGGCAATATCCTTGCGCACCTTGGAAAACCGCGCCGTGTTTTCCAGCTGGCCCGTGGCCTGCTGGAAGCGCAGATTGAATTGCTCTTTTTTCAGCTTCAGGAGGTTGTCCTGCAGCTGATCGTCGGTCATGGCGCGAACGTCTTGCATTTCCATGGTCTGACTTACGCTCCCTGCTCGCCCGGACGGGTCACGACGCGCGTCTTGATCGGCAGCTTGGCCGCCCCCAGACGCAGAGCCTCGCGCGCCACATCATCCGGCACACCGTCGATTTCAAACATGATACGGCCCGGCTTCACGCGGCATACCCAGTATTCCGGCGAACCCTTACCCTTACCCATCCGTACTTCGGTCGGCTTTTTCGACACCGGCACGTCCGGGAAGATGCGGATCCAGACGCGGCCCGCACGCTTCATGTGACGGGTGATCGCGCGGCGCGTGGCCTCGATCTGACGCGCGGTAACGCGCTCAGGCTCGACCGCTTTCAGCCCGTACGAGCCGAAATTGAGCGTGTAACCGCCCTTTGCGTTTCCGTGAATCCGGCCCTTGAAGGCCTTACGGAATTTTGTGCGCTTCGGTTGAAGCATCGTTCAAACTCCCTTGTCGGCCTGGCGTTAAGCGGCCTGGCGGCCCGAACGGGTCCGCTGCTCGCCGGTTTCCTGAAGACGGCGCTCCTGGGCCATCGGATCATGCTCGAGGATCTCGCCTTTGTAGATCCACACCTTGATGCCGATAATGCCCATGGCGGTCTTGGCTTCAGCAAAGCCGTAATCAATGTCGGCGCGCAGCGTGTGCAGCGGGACCGACCCCTCATTGTACTGTTCGGCGCGCGCGATCTCGGCCCCGCCGAGGCGGCCAGAGCAGATGATCTTGCAGCCAAGCGCGCCCATGCGCATGGCAGACTGCATGGCCCGCTTCATGGCGCGGCGGAACGCGATACGGCGCTCCAGCTGCTGGGCGATGCTTTCCGCCACGAGGTTCGCATCCGTTTCCGGCTTGCGCACTTCGACCAGGTTCAGGAACACTTCCGCGTCCGTGAGCTTGGCGACTTCGCGGCGCAGCTTCTCGATATCCGCACCCTTCTTGCCGATCACCACACCCGGACGGGCCGTGTAGATGGTGATGCGGCACTTCTTGTGCGGACGCTCGATGACGATGCGCGAGATCGAGGCAGCTTTCAGCTTTTCGTGAAGGAACTTGCGGATGGCAAGATCTTCATGAAGCAGGTCAGCGTATTCCTCGCCGCGCGCATACCAGCGCGATTCCCACGTGCGGTTGATGCCGAGGCGCAAGCCAATCGGATTGATCTTCTGACCCATTATGCGGCCTCCTCAGCTTCACGCACCACGATCGTCAGCTCGGAGAACGGCTTGAGGATTTTCGCACCCCGGCCGCGTGCGCGGGCCCGGAAGCGCTTCATCACAAGGTTCTTGCCGACATAAGCTTCAGACACGACGAGGCTGTCGATATCGAGGCCATGATTGTTTTCTGCATTGGCGATCGCCGATTCCAGAACCTTCTTCACGTCAGCGGCAGCGCGCTTGCGCGAGAAGGCGAGATCGTTCAGCGCACGCTCGACCTTCTTGCCGCGGATCATCGCCGCGACCAGATTGAGCTTTTGCGGGCTGATGCGGATCATCCGCAGCTTGGCGCGCGCTTCATTCTCAGCAACGCGGCGGGGATTGGTGTCCTTGGCCATCGCGCTACTTCCTCTTGGCTTTCTTGTCTGCGCCGTGACCGTAATAGGTCCGCGAAGGCGCAAACTCGCCGAGCTTGTGGCCCACCATGTCCTCGCTCACGAGCACGGGAATGAACTTGTTCCCGTTGTGAACCTGGAAGGTGAGGCCGACAAATTGCGGCATGATGGTCGAACGGCGCGACCAGGTCTTGATCGCCTGCTTGCGGCCGGCAGCGTGAGCCGCATCGGCTTTTTTCAGGAGGTATCCGTCTACAAACGGACCTTTCCATACAGAACGGGGCATGACTTACGGTCGCTCCCTTAGCGTTTCTTGCGCTCGTGGCGCGAACGGATGATGAATTTGTCAGTCGCCTTGTTACGGCGGGTCTTGCGGCCTTTGGTCGGCTTGCCCCACGGGGTAACCGGGTGACGGCCACCAGAGGTACGGCCTTCACCACCACCGTGCGGGTGATCAACCGGGTTCATCGCGACGCCGCGTACCGACGGGCGCTTGCCCATGTGACGCTTGCGACCGGCCTTGCCCAGATTGATGTTCAGATGGTCGGAGTTCGACACCGCGCCGATCGTGGCCATGCAGTTATCGTTGACCATGCGAAGCTCGCCGCTCATCAGGCGGATCTGGGCATAGCCCGCATCCCGACCGACGAGTTGGGCGTAGGTGCCCGCAGAGCGCGCGATCTGGCCACCCTTCTCCGGCTTCATCTCCACATTGTGGATGATAGTGCCGACGGGAACGGCTTTCAGCGGCATCGCATTGCCCGGCTTCACATCGGCCTTGGCGCTGGCGATCACCTGATCACCGGCAGCCAGGCGCTGCGGAGCAAGGATATAAGCCAGCTCGCCATCATCATACTTGATGAGCGCGATGAAAGCGGTGCGGTTCGGATCATATTCCAGCCGCTCGACCGTGGCGGGCACGTCGAACTTGCGGCGCTTGAAGTCGATC
>CAZCEG010000136.1:0-6540 GCA_964497275.1 uncultured Oceanicaulis sp. | reverse complement strand
ATAGCCGATGGAGTAGGCGCGCGAGGGCAGGCCGCGCGGGTCCATCGCTTCGAGCGCTTCAAGATAATCACGTTTGATGCGGGTGCGGGCGGCAGCCGAATCCAGCGTCCAGCCATGCTTCAGGCGCGCCTGGCGGAGCCGTTCGCCGACATTACCCGGGGGCGCGCTCGCAATCGGCGCATTCGCGAAGACGGCATCCATGGGCACGTACTGTCTTTCCGAAACCAGACTGACCGGTTTTTGCATCGCTTTTTTCGGCTACCTTTCGGCAGCTTCCCCTCACCACCTGCGCCGATGCCCCCCTCCGAAGGGTCACTTGTGACTGTGACTTTTTCACCGCAACGCAAGCAGATTAAATCAAAATGCAGCACGCTTATCAACAAGTCGTGAAGATAATCCGGCCTCTTGCGCAGTTGCCAAAAGCCTTTGACGCAAAGGGACTTGCCCGCCGGGGGCATCCGGGGCCATCGCGGCCTCCAGCCAGCGGGCAAGTGTGGCCGTATTGCACCCCGCAAGGGCAGCCTTGACCGGTCCGATACTGCTTGCCGCCATGGATAACCGGCGGTAACCCAAAGCTGAAAGAATACAGGCCTCTAGCGGCAGGCTGGCGATCTCGCCGCACACTGAAACCGGCTTGCCGGCAGCATCGCAGGCTTGCCGGATCCCCTTAAGCAGGCGCAGCGGCGCGGGCGCGAGGACATCGTACCGGCTGGCCACTTGCGGGTTCTGCCGGTCGGCTGCAAAAAAATACTGCATCAGGTCATTTGCACCGACGGCAGCAAAATCACACAACGCCAGGAAGGGGTCGGGGTCGAACGCAACCGCTGGCGTCTCGATCATCAGCCCGGTTTCGATGGCCTCCGGCACGTCATGGCCGTGACGGCGGGCGAGATCGAGCTCCAGATCGATGAGCGCGCGCGCGGCAATCAGCTCGTCCACGGTCGTGACCATGGGGAAGAGCACTTTCAGCCGCCGCCCTGCCCCGGCGCGCACCAGCGCGCGCAGCTGGTAGCGGGTGAGCGCAGGCCTATCGAGGCCCATGCGCAGCGCCCGCCAGCCCAGAGCCGGGTTCGGCTCGCGGATGATCGGCGTGTAGGCGGGCACCTTGTCACCGCCCAGATCCAGCGTGCGGAACACGACCGGCTTGTCGCCCAGCGTGTCGAGCACGGCGCGGTAAAGCTCGGTCTGCGCCTCCAGCCTCGGCAGGGTGGAGGAGACCATGAACTGGAACTCGGTGCGGAACAGGCCCACCCCGCTCGCCCCGGTTTCCGCCACGCGCGGCAGCTCGATGAGAAGGCCTGCATTCATCTGCAGGTCCATCACCACACCGTCCAGCGTCACCGCAGGGTCATCGCGGCGCGCAGCATAGGCGCGATTGTCCTCGGCAAGGCTTTCCAGCCGCTCGCGATAGGCGCCAAGCGCCTCTTCGCCGGGACGTACATGGACCACCCCGAACTCGCCATCGGCGATCAGCGTGTCACCATCCTCGATCCGGTCGAGCACGCCTTCGAGCTTGCCTACCATCGGCACGCCCAGCGCCTTGGCGACAATGGCGGCATGGCTGGTGGCAGAGCCTTCCTCGATCACGAGGCCGGCAAGGCGCGAACGATCCAGCTCCATCAGCTCGGCAGGACCGATGGAACGCGCGACGAGGATGGCATTTTCCGGCAGCGCGGCGCGGTGAAACGCCTCGCCGGGATCAGCCAGATGGCGCAGGAGCCGGTTGGCGAGGTCTTCCAGATCATGCAGGCGCTCGCGGAAATGAACATCGCGCGCCTTCATCAGCCGGGCGCGGTGCTCGTTGCGCACCCGCTCCACGGCGGCCTCAGCCGTCAGGCCGGAGCGCACCGCCTCGCGCAATTGCTCGATCCAGCCCCTGTCATGGGCGAACATGCGATAGGCTTCCAGCACATCGCGGGACGGCGTGCCGAGCGGCGCGCGCCCGGATTCCAGCAGCGCATCGACGCCCCGGCGCAGATCGGCAATCGCCGCGTCCAGCCGCTCTTCCTCGGCCTCTGCGTCTTCCGCGATCATGCGGGCGGAGGCTACGTGCGGTTCATGCACCACCGCCACGCCAATCGCGATGCCGCCAGAGAGCGCATCGCCCGAATAGCGTTCAGGGCCGGAGGGGCGCAGCTCCATCTGCGAGAAGGCTTCGGCGCGGATCAGCTCCCCAGAGGCCACGATCTCGGCCAGCAGCATGGCGACCGTCTGCAGCGTCTCAATCTCTTCTTCGGTGCTGGGGCGCACGGCCAGCGTCTGCGCGGTCAGGACGCCGACAAGGCGGCCACCGCGCAAGACCGGCACGCCGACAAAGCTCTTGAAGGGCTCCTCGCCGGTTTCCGGCTTGTAGGCAAAGTTCGGGTGGGCAGGCGCGTTTTCCACCGCCAGCGGCCGCGCGCGCTGGGCGACAAGGCCGACAAGGCCCTCGTCAGGCGCAAGGCGCAGCGAGTGCACCGCCTCGGCCTTCAGGCCATGGGTCGCCGACAGTTCCAGCGCGCCGCTTGGCAGCACCAGATAGATCGAGCACACGTCCGAGCCGGTTTCCTGCGCGATGATATCGGTCAGCCGGTCGAGCCTTGCTTGCGCGGCTTCCTGCACGGCCATCAGGTCGCGGATACGGCGCAGGAGACGGCGGGGGCCGCGAAGGCCCGGACCGTCAAGTATCGGCGAGTTTGGGTTCATGCCTGCCCTTCGGATTTTGCCCGGCCAGCGCGTGGCAGGAACAGGTAATCGGGCGGCGCGTCAAGCCTCATCGAGCCGGTAGGCTGCATGAAGCGCGCGCACGGCCCGTTCCAGTGCATCTTCGTCCACGAGTGCTGAAATCTTGATCTCGGAGGTCGCGACCATCCTGACCGCGATGCGTTCGGCCTCCAGGACACCGTAGAGCGTGCGCGCCACGTCCGCCCGTCCGCGCAAGCCTGTGCCCACGACCGACACCTTGGCAAGGCCGGTCTCGTGGCTGACGGCGCTGAAGCCTGACAGCGCGGCAAGCGCCGCCGGCAAGTCGCGCGTCTCCACGGAAAATTCCAGATTATGCCCGCCGGAGCGCGCAAGCCCCTGCACGATCATGTCCACATGCACGCCGGCCCCTGCCAGCGCCGCGAACACGCGCCCCGGCGCTTCCGCGCTGGTATCCAGCCCCGGCACGGAGAGCCGCGCCTGCGCGCGCGCATAGGCGATGCCCGACACGATGCGCCGCTCTGCCAGCCGGTCGGCGGCGAGAACTTCGGTACCTTGCGCCTCGCCCGGCGGGGCAAAGCTCGATTTCACCCGGAGCGCCACGCCCCTCGCCTTGGCGTATTCCACAGAGCGCGTCTGCAGCACCTTGGCGCCCATGGCCGCAAGCTCCAGCATCTCGTCATGGGAGATGCGCGCCACCCGCCGTGCCGACGGCTCGATCCTCGGATCGGTGGTGAAGACGCCATCGACATCGGTGTAGATATCGCAGTCTGCGCCGATCGCGGCTGCAATCGCAGCTGCCGAGAGGTCCGATCCGCCCCGCCCCAGCGTGACGAGCCGCCTGTCTGGGCCGAGCCCCTGAAACCCTGCGACCACAGGGATCACCCCGTCCGCCAGACACGCCTCCAGCAGCGCGCTATCAATGCCGGTAATGCGGGCCGCGCCCGGCGCGCCGTCAGCGGCGATGGGAAGCTGCCAGGCAAGGATGGCGCGCGCTTTGAGGCCCTGCTGTTTCAGCGCCAGCGCCATCAGCGCGGCAGCGGCCTGCTCGCCTGCGGCGAGCGCCGTATCGGTCTCCACCTCGCCGAGCCCGCCGCCGAGCGCGCGGGCGCAATCGAGATACCGGTCGGTCTCGCCCGCCATGGCGGAGACGACGAGCGCTACCTGGTGGCCTTGCGCGGCCTCGTGCGCAGCAATGGCGGCGGAGGCGGCAATCCGCTCCGGCCCCGCCATGGACGTACCCCCAAATTTCAGGACCAGTCGCGCCATGCGCCCTCCTTTAGCAGGAATGACGGGCCGGGGAAGTGGGGGCGGTGCGTTGGCGGGGGCGTGATCCGTCCACGGTCGCCTCCTCCCCGCGTTTCACCGGCGACCGCCGGTGCCCAGTCCTCCTTTTAGTTCCGCAACGCATTCCCCGGCTGCACGGGGACAGGCCAGGAAGCTGGGATCATTTGCCCTGACGTTAATTATTTACAGGAACATAGAGAGAACATATGCTGCATTTCGTTCAGAAGTGGGTAGAATCGTTAACCAGTTACGTGATTCACGTCGGCAAGCGGGGCAGCACCATGGCAAAAAATTACACGGCGATAGATTTGTTCTGCGGTGCAGGTGGCCTTTCCGAAGGGCTTCGTCAGGCCGGATATCACGTGCTTGCTGGCAACGATTACGACGCCACTGCCGGGAAAACTTTTGCCCACACGCACCGCAAAGCCAAATTTCTGCCCGGCCCAATTCAGGACATTGACGCAGCGGACTTTCTTCGTGCCGCAAACCTGAAACGCGGAGAACTCGACTGCCTCGTCGGTGGCCCGCCGTGCCAAGCGTTCAGCGTCTACAATCACAAGCGTGGCATGCATGACGAGCGCAGCCAGCTCTTTCACGAGTACCTCCGGCTTGTGGAAGGCCTGTACCCACGCTGGGTGGTCATGGAGAATGTCACAGGCATCCTCTCCGCAGGCAACGGAGCGGCCGTCGAGGCGATCACAGGCGGCCTGCGCACGCTTGGCTACAGCAATGTTGAGTACCGCGTTCTTAAGGCAGAAGAATACGGTGTCCCGCAAGAACGCCGCCGGGTGGTGTTTATCGGAAACCGGGTCGACGCACCGATAATCTGGCCCGAACCCACCCACGGCCCCGGTAAGCTGCCGTTCAACACCATCAAGGATGCAATCGGCGATTTGCCGTCTTTGGAGAATGGTCAAGACCGGGGCGTGACGGATTATGCGGCAGAACCCTTCAGTCACTTCCAGCGCTTGGTCAGGGAAGGGTCAAACAAGGTTTTCAACCACGCCGCTCCCCGCCTGTCATCCGTCAACATCGAGAGAATGCGTCATATTCCGCCCGGCGGAAGCTGGCGCGACATTCCCTTTGAGCTATTGCCTGAGGGCATGAAGAAGGCCCGCCGCTGCGATCACACCAAGCGTTATGGGCGGATGAGATGGGACGGGCTTTCTTGCACGGTGCTCACCAAATGCGACGTTCATTGGGGTGCCTACATCCATCCCGAACAGAACCGATCAGTCAGCGTTCGGGAAGCTGCCCGGCTGCAATCCTTTCCGGACTGGTTCGAGTTCTTGGGCTCGAAAACTGAGCAGTATGTCCAGGTAGGCAACGCTGTCCCCCCCATGCTCGGTCGATGCATCGGCGAGGCAATTTTGAAAGCCGACGCCTGTCACAATGCCAACGTCACACTTGTCGCAGCTGAATAATGCTCATTTCAGAGATTTTCGGCTTTGGCGTTGACAACCAAACTGCGGAGGCCCGGACCTCCCGGAGTAAGAAGCTGTGCCCGTTCCGCAGCACCCAATGCACAAAAGTGAGCAAGACGGATCCCATCGGCATTTGCTCCCTGTCCGATGGCAGGACCGCAGCGTCCCTTTGCCCTGTCCGCTTTCTGGAAGATGGAAAGATTTTCCATGATGCCGCCAAGATCGCCTTTGGAAGCAATGTTGAATTTGCCATCTTCCCCGAAATAAGACTGTTGAAAGTTGAGGAAGAAGGAAAAAAGACAAGAAAGATCGGAAAAGTCGATTTCTTAATCGGAATGATCGATGACGATAAAATCGTGGATTTTGCTGCTATTGAAGTTCAAGCAGTTTATTTTTCTGGTGGCAAAACCAGACCCCCGATGGATTACTATCTCCGACATGGGCACCTCGATGTTGCAAGCTCCGATAGACGCCCCGACTTTCGTTCTTCAGCGCAAAAGAGGCTCGCCCCGCAACTTCAATTGAAAGTCCCCGTGTTTCGCCGCTGGGGAAAGAAGTTCTTTGTCGTTGTCGATAGCCACTTCTTCGCAAACCTGCCCTCCTTTAAGGCGACAACGGCAAGCAATAGCGAAGTGACATGGTTGAGCTATCCAATTGAAAAACAAGGCGATAACTACACTCTTGCTGAAGCTGATATCGTGTACTCTGAGTGGGACGAAATCCAAACCTCGTTGAGGGAAGGCACGCCTCCGGAACCTGCTGATATCATTCTGGAGCTTCAGACCAAGCTCCAGTCCAAGAAACCGCCCCAACGGCTCAGAAGCTGATCCCCACACGCTAGCCGTGTTGCGTGGGGCGGGGCAATTGCTCAGTGCTCCGGCTTCATCGGCGTTCGCCGGGAAAACGAGGCCATCTCAATCGCGTCACCCCCGTGAAGACGGGGGTCCAGAGATCGGCGGGCGAAGGCCGTGCATGTGGCTCTGGGTTCCCGCCTGCGCGGGAACGACGAAGGTGGAGAGGGAAGCGCGAGTCCGGCAACCATGCCGAACTGGCTTCCCGTCTCTCCGCCCCTCCCCCGCGTTTCCCCGACGAAAGTCGGTGCCTAGTCATTTTTAGTTCCGCAACGCATCCGCGTTGCGATGTTCCG
>CAZCEG010000135.1:0-6587 GCA_964497275.1 uncultured Oceanicaulis sp. | reverse complement strand
CCTCTGCCCATGATGCCGCCATCGATGACGAGGCACTGGCCGGTCATGTAACTGGACGCGTCGCTGGCGAGGAAATGGATGGCGGCGGCCATGTCTTCGGGCTGGCCGACACGCTGGAGCGAGAAATTGCGCTTCATCATGTCATCAAGGCCCGGACTGGAGGTGAGGGCGCTGGCAAGCTTGGTCTCGGTGAGGCCAGGGCAGAGCGCGTTGACGCGCACCTTGTAGCCACCTGCCTCCTGCGCCAGCACCTGCGTCATCGAGATCACCGAGGCCTTGGTGATCGAATACACGCCCTGAAAGAAGCCGGGGCGCAGCCCGTTGACCGAGGCGACATTGACGATGGAGCCGCCGCCGGTCTCCTTCATCATGTGGATCGCGCCGGTGGAGAGGAAGAAGGGCCCCTTCACATTGACGTCGAACGTCTTGTCATACGCGTCTTCTGGCGTGTCTTCCACGGGTCCGAAATAGGGGCTCGTTGCGCCGTTATTGACCAGAATGTCGAGCCTGCCTTCTTCTTTCCTGATCGCATCGAGCGCGGCTTTGCGGTCTTCCGCGCTGCCCAGATGCAGCGTCATGGCGCGCGCCTTGCCGCCCGCTTCGCGGATTTCAGCGGCCACGCGCTCGCAGTCGGCAATCTTGCGGCTGGCGGCGATGACGATAGCGCCATTGCGGGCAAGGCGCTTTGCAGCTGCCTCGCCAATGCCGCGGCTCGCGCCCGCGATGAGGGCCACCTTGCCATCCACTCTCAGATCGGTCTCGGTCATCCGTTTCTCCCCTTTATCCTTGTCCTGATATGCATGCCCCGCCTTCCGGCGGGAAAGCGGGGCATTTCACGCCTGGGCTTGTTCTAGTCGGCAGCCAGAAGCGCGTCGATATCAAGATCGGCAGACGGCATCGCGCCGCCCGGACCGGTCAGATAGTGACGCATCCAGCCCATCAGCCGGTGGGCATAGTCATATTGCGCGGCCGCCCGGCGCAGGCCGTGGCCTTCATCCGGATAGGTGACAAGGCGCACCGGCGCTTCGCCCGCAAGCTTGAGATAGCGGTAGAGGATGTAGGACTGCGACGGCGCAACGCGCGTATCGGTCTCGCCATGCATGATCAGGGTTGGGGTGTTGGACCCTTCCGCGTTCATGATCGGGGAGTGCTCGAAATACCAGTCCCAGTTCTGCCACGGATAATACATGAAGTGCACGTCCACCATCTCGATCGGGATGTCGGTATTGCCCATGAAGGAGATGAGGTCGGTCAGCGCCACGAACGGCACGGACGCGGCAAAGTGCTCGCTGGCATAGGTCGCACCCCAGGCAGACGCAAACCCGCCATAGGAGCCACCCGTAATGCCCACGCGGGCCGGATCGATAAGACCTTGTGTGGAGAGATGGCCGATAGCGTCCACGATATCGAGGAATTCAGCGCCCGGCGGGTCAAGCTGGTCGAGCTCGATAAAGCCGAAACCCCGCCCCGTGGAGCCGCGATAGTTCGGGTAGAAGACGGCAAAGCCTTCGCCTGCCCCGATCTGGCCCGGACGTGAGTAGCCGGTCAGCCAGCCATTATGGTCGTGGGCTTCAGGCCCGCCATGGACGACGGCGATCATCGGCCAGCCGTCTTCGGGCGCCTCGCCATTCGGGGTGATGAGGACGCCTTCGACCTCCACCCCGTCGCGGGCACGCCAGCGCACGACACGCTGGTCGGCAAGGGCGCGCTCGGCCAGCCACGGATTGAGATCGGCCCAGCGGGCAGGCGCTTCACCAATCGGCCCGGCATAGACATCGCGCGGATGGTTCGGGCTGTCGGCGACGAAGGCCACGCTTGCGCCATCAGCGCTGCGGCTCACCGAATGGGCGACCCAGCCCGCATGATCGATGCGCTCAAGCTCTTCGCCTGATGCCGCATAGCGCACCCAGGCACTGGACTGGCGCACATGGGCGAGCGCGAAGATCTCGTCCTCTCCCTGCCATTCAAAATCGCGGATGTGCTGCTCGGCCTCCGGTCCGATCTGGATGTATTCGCCGGTCGCCACATCGGCGACATGGATCGTGCCTGCGGTGGAATCGGCCCGATTGATCCCGGCGAGGAAGGCAAAGCGCGACCCATCGGCTGAGAAGCTGCCCGCGCCCAGCTTGCCGGGCGTTGCGGCGCTGGAGATCACGGCGCTCGTTTCGGCGTCGATGAAGTGCCAGCGCTGCTCCATCAGCGAATCGTCCACCAGCGCGGTCGGCGCCAGCACGACGGCAAGGCGCGACCCGTCACCGCTCAGGCGCAGCGATGAGGCATGGCCGGGAATATCAAGGCGTGTCGCCTCGCCATTGGCGATCTGTGCCCGCCAGACACCGTTCAGCGGCAGGTTTTCCTCATAGACATTGGCTCGGAAGCCGCGCTCGCGCAGGTCAGACTGAGGTGATGAGGTGTCGCGGGCGATGTAGAAAATATGTTCGCCATCGGGAGAGATCACGTAGGACTGCATCGGGCTTTCGGGCGTGAAGATGCGCTCCGGTGCGCCGCCTGCCACGGGCACCCTGTAGAGCCCCATGCCCTCATCGCTGCCAAGTCGGCCGACAAAGGTCAGGCTTTCACCATCAGGATGCCAGTTGACCGCGCCGACCGTGTCCTCACCGCCGACCAGCGTACGGATTGAGCCGGGCGCGTCTGCCACCATCAGATGGTTCAGCGGCGGACCATCGCTCTGGCCTGCGCGCAGATCGCGCGGCACCGAGACGGTGAAGACGATTTGATCGCTGTTCGGCGATGCCAGCACCTGCCCTGCCTGACGCAGCTGGAAGAGATCATTGATGGTGACCGGCCGGGCCTCGTCCTGCGCAAAGGCAGGCAGGCTGGCAGCCGGAAGGGTGAGAAGTGCGCTGGCGAGCAGCAGGGCAAAGCCCCGGCCCGTCTTGTGAACGCTCATGGAATAGCCTCCCTCGGTAAATCCTGAGGCAAAGGCTAGTGCGCGAGACCCGGCCCGTCGAGGTTTGAGCGGCAGAAGCACGTAATATGTAAGCCCATCTTTGCCCTGCAAAGATGGCAAGGCTGATCGGCCGCCGCGCCTTGTGGCGCGCAAAAAGCCACTAAGCAATAATATCGGGGTTGAGCTGATCCTCGATCATGAAGATCTGGTCTTTCAGCATCAGCTTGCGGCGCTTCAGGCGCATCATCTTCAGCTGATCTATCACGCCGCACTCCTGCGCGGCACGCACTTCTGCGTCCAGCGCGCGGTGCTCGCGGCGCAATTCGGCCAGCTTGGCCAGAAGCTGATCCTCATCGAGATCGCCGAACATCGTGCCTTGATACACCTGTAACGAAAGGGCTTCGCCCCGAGAGGGAGCGCGCCGGGTGAGCTGCCGCCGTATACTGTCATTCCCGCAAACGACCCGCCGGGTCCAGCGAGGGGCCGGACACTACTCTTTTTTCAGGTCGGAGAAAATGGCTTGTGTGAAGCGTGCCAGCGGCGCTTTTACGCCCCGTCTCCGCCGGTAGGCTTCGAGCGCAGCCAGCGCGTCCGAAGCTGTGTCCTTGCGGGGTGTTGATAACGGCAAGTCCAGCGCCTCCAGCGCACCTAGAAGCATCGCCTCGGCGTCCAGCTCTGCATCCAGAATATGTTGGCGCAGGGTGTGGGCGAGCTGCGCGTCGGTAAACCCCGGCGGGGATTTGAGGGCGTTACGCGCGCCGCGCAAGGGGTGGACGATCGCACCATTCCACTGCGCCGTAATGGCCATGGCCTCGTCGAGCTTCTTGTATGGATCACGCCCCTCGCTGACCGCCCAGACCAGCCACAGCGCGAGCGGCACGTCGAGGCCAGCCTCCTGCAGGGCAAGGCAGGCATCCTTCACGCCGGGGCGCGCATAGCGGCTGACCGCGAAGGTCCACAAGGGCTGGCCAACAAGGGCGGCAGAGGCCCTCATGACTTGCGTGCTGCGCCCGGGCGGCGGCCTTCCCTGATATCCTCACCCCAGCGTTTTGTGGCGTCCCAGTCGAGGCCAAAGAGGTCGAGCGCGCGGCCGACCGACTGGTTCACAATATCGTCAAGGCTCTGCGGGTGGGCGTAGAAGGCGGGCAGGGGCGGCAGGATGACCGCGCCCATCTCGGTAAGCTGCGTCATGGTGCGCAGATGGCCGAGGTGAAACGGCGTCTCGCGCACCATCAGCACCAGAAGGCGGCGCTCTTTCAGCACCACATCGGCGGCGCGGGTCAGAAGGCTGGAGGTCACGCCGGTCGCGATCTCGCTCATCGTGCGCACAGAGCACGGCGCGATCAGCATGCCAAGCGTGCGGAACGAGCCGGATGCTATCGGCGCGCCCACATCGGGAAACTGGTAGAGATAATCAGCCCGTGCGCGCAGGTCTGCAGGTTTCAGCGCGGTCTCGTAGCCAAGCGTCATTTCGGCCGCCTTGCTGGCCACGACATGGCTTTCCACGCCGAGTGTGCGCAGCGCTTCGAGGGCGCGGATTCCGTAGATCACGCCCGACGCTCCGGACAGGCCTACTATCAGGCGCTTAGCTTCAGACATGGGAAACCCTTCCGCTACACGGACAATTTTCAGCATTGATCGAGGGGGGTATTTGATGTTTCACTTTGCGTGTTGAACCCAGCGAAGGAGGCCTAGATGCCAACTGAAGCGCGTATCAGAGAGCTTGACCAGCGTCATACCCAACTGGAAACCCGCATAGAACAGGAACTCAAGCGCCCCTCCGCCGATACCCTTCATCTCGCAGAGCTCAAACGACAGAAATTGCGCCTCAAGGAGCAGATAGAAAAGCTCAAACGTCATCACTAGAGCCAGCACCTTGTTACGCTGACAGATGCATGGGGGCGGGTCCGTTTCAAGGGCCCGCCCTTTTTGTATCTCACCGGGTAATTCTCCGCCTGTGAGGCAGCATGGACCGCGCCATGCGCCCGCGCGTATGCTGCGGGCGGCTGGTGGCCATCGAAAGGGTGAATGCATGACGATATTGCGCGCTGCAGGGGCGGCTCTCGCGCTGGCTCTGGCCGGGATCGCGTCCGCGCAGGCTCAAAATGCCCGTACCGCCCTGTGCCCTGACGGCTATGAGGCGATGATGGACGGTGATGCGCAGCGGGCCGTTACCGCGCTGCGCGCCTGTCTGTCGGCCCAGCTGCATCCCTGGGAAGTAGAGGCCGAGCTGCGCGTGCGGCTCGGCGCGAGCCAGCTGGCACTCGGCGACGCCCAAGGCGCGCTGGTGACCTATAATCAGGTGCTGGCGCTCATCCAGGACAATGGCGGCAATCCTGACGTGCCGATCGTGCGGCGTAACCGGGGCGCGGCGCTGTTGCAGCTGGACAGGCCGGAGGATGCGCTCGCCGATCTCCTCATCGCCGAACAGGGCATGCCACAGGATGATTTCATCCAGATCATGCTCGGCGGCATCTATATGGAGCTGGATCGCGGCACCGAGGCCATTGCCGCCTACGATAACGCCATCCGCATAGCGCCGGAGTCTCCGGGCGGGTGGATCGGGCGCTCGGCCGCCTTCATCGAGCTGGAACTGATGGACCGTGCCGTGGACGATGGCCGCGAGGCCGTCTCCATCGCGCCCGAAGACGGGTCGGCCCTCAACGCCCTGTGCTGGGCGCTGGTGAAGGCAGAGCGCGCGGCTGAAGGCCTCGATATCTGCCGGGCAGCGGTGGAGGCAGAGCCGGAGGTGGGCGAGATCGTCCATTCGCTGGCTGCGGCGCTCGAACAGGTGGGCGAGGACGAGGAAGCCTATCCGCTCTTCGTGCGCGCTTACGAGCTGTCGCCGGACAATCGGACGCTGGCCGATGACTATGCCCGCGTCACCACCGCACGCGCCGAGTAGGCGCCAGTTTCCACCCGATCAGGAGTATTGCACATGGCCGGTTCAGACCGCGTGGCGATCATTACCGGAGGTGCCAATGGTATCGGTGCTGCGTGTGCGCGCCGGTTCGCAGATGAGGGCGTGCGCGTTGTCATCGCCGATGTGGATGAGAAGGCAGGGCAGGCGCTCGCCGCTGATCTGGGTGCGGCCAAGGAGCGCGCGCTCTATGTGAACTGCAATGTCGCCGACAAGCTCTCGGTGGCCAATCTCATGGCCGAAACCCTGTCGGCCTTCGGTCAGGTCGATGTGCTCATCAATAATGCCGGGATCCTTGCCACTGGCGATATCCTCGATCTGGAGATCGCCGATTTCGACAGGGTGATGGGCGTAAACTTGCGCGGATCCTTCCTCGTCGCGCGCGCCGTGGCAAAGCAGATCACTGCCCAGATCGAGGAAGACGATACCCGCGCCGATGATGCCCGCCGACGCTATGCCATCATCAATATGAGCTCGATCAATGCGGTCGTGTCCATCGCCACCCAGCTTGCCTATTCGGCGAGCAAGGGCGCGATCAACCAGATGACCAAGGCCATGGCGCTCTCGCTCGCGCCCTACGGGGTGCGCGTCAACGCAATCGGGCCGGGCTCGGTCAATACAGAAATCCTGAAAGCGGTTGCCGATGACCGCGCGGCGATGAACAAGATCCTGTCGCGCACGCCGCTCGCGCGCATCGCCGATCCTGACGAGATCGCTGCTATTGCATGGTTTCTGGCCTCCAAGGAGGCCAGCTAC
>CAZCEG010000134.1:0-6605 GCA_964497275.1 uncultured Oceanicaulis sp. | reverse complement strand
GAGAAGGCAATAACGCCGATATCGGCAACTGGACCGCGCGATGAGCACAGACCGCGGCCAGCGCGATGAGAGCGGATTTTCGCTCGTCGAGGTGATGGTGGCCATCGCCGTGATCGCGCTTGTCTCGGTAGTGACGGTGACGCAGATCACGCCGCCGCGCAGCGCCGCTGAAAATGAGGCAGGCCAGCTTGCCTTGCGCCTTGAAATGGCGCGCCGTCATGTGCTGGCGACCGGAAGCCTCATCGGTGTCTCTGTGGACGCGGATGGCGGCGGCTATGCCTTTATGGACCTGCACCGCGAAGGCTGGCGGGTACGCCATGGTGACCGCACGCTCGGCCCGGCGCGGCTGGCCGAGGGCGTCCGGCTTACCCTCGCGGGCGCGCAGACAGCACCCGCTGCAACAGGCGATACCTTGCCGGTTCCAGATTTCTGGTTCGACCCGCTGGGAAGCGAGCCGCCCTTGGTGCTGGAGCTCAGAGGCGCGGGCCGTGACTATCGCCTGACCGTATCGGCCTTGCGTCCGGTGGAGGTGAGCGATGCGCGCTGATGCAGGCTTCTCGCTTGTGGAAATGCTTGCCGCCCTCGTCGTGCTGGCGATAGCCGGGCTCGCGCTGGTACAGGCGCTCACACAGTCGGCCCGCGCCGCAACGCTCGCCGAAGACCGCGCGCTGGCAGCTTTGGCGGCGGAGAATGTGATGGCCGAATGGCGGCTGGAGCGTACGGGGTCCCCGCGCGATGCATCGGGCCAGTATGTGTTCGCGGGGCGGGACTATGCCTGGCGCATCGCAATTGCCTCGACCCCTGAGGCAGGCCTTGTCGCTGTCAGTCTGGAGATTTCGCCCGCAGGCCGTTTCACCCGCGCGCCGAGTTTCACGCTGACCCATTTCGAGCGGGCAGAGCCATGACACGCGATGCCGGTTTCACGCTTGTCGAGGTCATGGTCGCCTTGAGCGTATTTGCGCTGGTCGGCACGATTTCGACCGGGCTTCTCGTGACCACAATCGATGCCCGTGCCCGGCAGGAAGCGGCGATGGAGCGCCTGTCGGCGCTGCAGCAGATACGCGCGCTCTGGCGCGATGATGCAGCCCACATGCTGATGCGCCCGCACCGCACAGAAGGCGGCGGCTATGGCGGCGCAGCCCTCGCAGGCCGCAGCGCCTCGCTCTTCGCCGATGATGATGAGGCTGCAGGTCACCTCGCGGCCTTCACCCGGCGCGGCAGGGCCAATCCGGGCGAGGCGGCAGACCGGTCCAGCCTCGTACGCGTCATCTGGCGCGTGGAGGATGGCGTGCTGCTGCGCGAGATATGGCTGTCGGCCGACCCGGCCCCCGCCTCGCGGCCGCAGACCATGGTGCTGGCCGAGGGGCTGGAAAACGCCTCGGTCAGCTTCCGCTATGGCCGCAACTGGCTGGACGCACCTGTGCGCCCTGGCCCCTCCGGCGAAGCCCC
Source organism: uncultured Oceanicaulis sp. (assembly GCA_964497275.1). Lineage (GTDB taxonomy): Bacteria > Pseudomonadota > Alphaproteobacteria > Caulobacterales > Maricaulaceae > Glycocaulis. The sequence goes on along the minus strand of CAZCEG010000134.1, from coordinate 5,156 downwards.
GATGCCGGACGCCCTCCGGCTTGCCTATACCGATGCGCTGGGCCGCGAAATCGAACATATCGCCCTCACTGTCGCCGCAGGAGGCACCTCATGAGGGCACGGCGCGAGGAGAATGAACGCGGGGCGGCGCTCATCACGGCGCTGATGGTCGTCGCCTTCATGGCGGCGGTCAGCGTCTCGCTGGTGGAGATGATGCGCGGCCATCTGCAGCGCACCGGCGTGATCGAGGACCGTCTGCAGGCTGCCGCCTATCTCGATGGAGCGGTCAGTTATGGTGAGCTGTTGATTGCGCGCTTTGCCGGGGATGCGGACGAGCGTTTCACCCCTGCAGGGCCGTGGGGCGGGGAGACCCGTATCTTCCCGCTCGATAATGGCGAGATGGCTGCCCGCGTGCGCGACCGCAATAACTGCCTGAACATCAACGCACTCCACACGCAAGGCGGCGATGGCGAGGCGGACAGGCTGGCGGCTGCCCGCATGCGTGCGCTTCTGGCGGCGCTGGCCGTTCCGCCCGGCGACATCGAAAGCCTGATCGCGCAGGCTGCTGACTGGATTGATGTTGACCGCACGCCCCGCCCCGGAGGCGCCGAGGACGACACCTATCTGGCGAGATCCGAACCGTTGCGCGCCGCCAACCAGCCCTTTGCCGAGCTGTCGGAACTTCGCCTGCTGCCGGTGATGAACCGCGCGCTTTACATGCGCGCCGCGCCGTATCTGTGCGTCCTGCCAACGAGCGTGCAGCCGCCGCTCAACGTCAACACGTTGCGGCGGGAGGAGGCCGTTCTCATCACCGCGGTCACGCAAGGGGCGGTGAGTGTGCAGGCCGCCGAGCAGGCCCTGTTCCGCAGGCCGACGACCGGATTTGAAAGCCTTGAAGCGTTCTGGGCCGACCCTGCCTTCGCGCCATTGAACGCGGAGGAACGCCCAGAAAGCGCGGTGGCGCTGCGGTCGGAGTGGTTCGAGTTGCAGGTGGAGGTGCGGCTCGGCGAAGCGCGCCTGTCGCGCATCCAGACCGTCCGCATGGACAGGGCCGGGCGGTTTTCGCGCCTGACGCCCGTGCAGGGAGCGGTTCTGTGAGCGCGCGCCTGATCATAAGCCTGCCTGCCGAGCCAGACGACGCGCTTCGCTGGTCGCTATGCAGCGCGTTCGGCGATGTGCTGGCCTCTGGCGAGGGTCTGGAGACGTTCAGCTTGCCCGCAGTTGTGACCGTCTCAGCCACAATCGCGATCATTCCGGCGGGTCATGTCCATATGCGCCGCCTCGTAATGCCTGCGCGCAGTGACAATGCTGCCCGGCAGGCCGCCCCCTTCGCGCTGGAGGAGTATCTCGCCACGCCGCTAGATACGCAGCGCATCGCCTGCGGCGGCGCCGATGAGAGCGGCGCGCGCTGGGTCGCTGCCCTTGATGCCGCTCTCGCCGAGCGCTGGCAGAACGCCCTTGAGGCGCTGGCCATCCGCCCGGTTTTTGCCATCAGCGAAGCCCTGCTGCTTGACCCGGTGGAGGGCGAACTTGCGCTCGCGGTGCACGGATCCAGCCTGCTCTGGCGCTGTCGTGCGGGCGCCGGGGACGCAGCGGGCAGCATCCCCGAAGCGCTGGCAGACACGGTGGTCCCGGCGCTGGTCGCCAGCCATCAGCCGTCGCGCATATCTCTGGCGGGCGGGGAGGGCGCGGACGGCCTTGAGCTCGGGCAAGCCTCCTTCCATCGCTCGGGACCGCCGGATCTGGTGCAGGCAGCGGCCAGCCTCGATATCGCGCAATTACAGCTCATGCCGGCGCTCTTTGGCGTGCGTCTTGCCGCCTCGCTGGACTGGTCTGCCCTGCTAAAGCCGTGGCGGCGCGTGGCTGTGCTGGCCATCGCGGCTGGCGCGCTGGCACTGGCCAGTGTGATCACCGAAGCTGCCTGGCTGTCGCGGCAGGCAGAGCTCTATCAGACGGCCTCTACCGAGCTGTTTGCCGGGGCCTTCCCCGACACCCGCCGCATCGTCAATCCGCGCGCCCAGCTGGCCCAGCGCCTGCGCGAGGCCGAGCTGGTGAGCGGCGGAGGCGACGGTTTTCTGGCGCTGTCCGCGGCGCTGGGCAGCGTCATGCAGGACATGGCGGGCATAGAGCTGATCTCGGTGCGCTATCAGACGGGCGAGGAGGCGCTTTCGGTATCGGCGCGCTATCGCGATTTTGCGGGGTTTGAGGCCTTGCGTGAGGCCTGCGAGGCGGCAGGTCTCGAGATCACCGATGCAGGCGCACGCCAGGGTGCAGACAGCGTCCAGGGCGATTTTCTGGTGAGGTGGCGCGGATGATGGACGCTTTTCTGTCACGCTGGCAGCGCTTCACCGTGCGCGAGCAGGCTCTGCTTCTTGTTGGCGGTCTTCTGGCGCTGATCTGCGCCGTCTGGTTCGGCGCTGTCCAGCCCGCACTCGACTGGCATGAACGCGCACGCCTCGCCTATATGGGCGCTGCGGGTGACTACCAGATCATTGCAGATGGCGTGGCCCGTCTGACCGCCCTGAATTCAGCCGAAGCAGACACCCCGGATGCGCGTGAACCCGTGCGCAGCGTGGTCGCGGGGTCGGCGAGCCGGGCAGGGATCGTGCTGTCGCGCGTGCTGCCGGATGAGGCGGGCAGGCTCAATGTCTGGATCGATGCCACTGACGGCGGCCAGCTCATGGGCTGGTTGGAAACGCTGTCGGGCGAGCATGGCATTATCATCGTACGCGCCGGTATCGAGCGCACGGGCGAGGGGAGCAATGTGCGCGCTCAACTCCTGCTCGCAAGGGGCGGTGCATGATGCGGCTGGTGTCTCTTGCGGTAACGGTCTTTCTCGCCTTTGCGTTTGCCGCAATTGCGCTGGCGCCCGCGCGGCTTGCCCATGACGCGCTGCTGGCTCCGCATGGGATCAGCGCTGCCAGCGTTTCAGGCACGATCTGGAACGCCAGATGGCAGGGCCTGGCCTATGGCCGGATGCGGGTGCGCGAGGTGCAGGCGCGTCTATCGGCGCTATCCGTGCTCGGCGGCGCGCCTGCCTTCGCGTTCACACTCGCCAATGGCCGCAACCGGGCAGACGGGCTGGCGATCCTTGCCGGAGACAGTGTGGAAATCCGCGATGTGTCAGCGCGCTTCATTCCCGGGAATGCCGTATTCGCCACAGGCCCGCTCGCGCATGTGCTGGATGAGCCGCTGATCATCTCGCAGGTTCAGGGCCGGTTCGGCCCGCGCGGTTGTGAGGCGCTTGCTGGCAGTGTCCGGTTTGCGGGGCTGACCGCGCTGGACGCGCAAGGCGCGGGCCGTTTCCCTGCAATGGACGGGGTGCTGGAGTGCGCTGCGGGCCTGCCTGCCATCCGGCTGCAGGGCGAAACCGGCGATGTCAGGGCAGAAGCCTTCATGCGATTCGACACGGCGGGCGGCACCTGGTCGCTGACGGCCACCCCGCACACACAGGCCATGACGCTCGCACTGCGCGCCGCCGGTCTTGAGGGATCGGGGTCAGATTTACGCGCAGAAGGCACTGCCAGCTGGTGAAGTATTAAAGGCGTGTGCGCACCATTCTGCACTGGTGTCATCGCATCGTCTGGCCATGAATTACCCGGTCGTCCGGGCGGCGCTGAAACGCGCGATGGTTGCCAGTTCTCTTTTGAGGGGTCTAAACTCCCCCGCCCGGGAGGGCAGTTGCTGTGGCTGGAGGCTTGCTCGTACTACGAGGCCTTGTCGCTCTGGGAGATGAATTTGATCTCCAGCAGGAGCAGCCGCGCGCGCCAGCCGAGACACTGGATGCCCTGTATCGCAGCTACTGGCCGGACCTGTGTGGCCGCCTGCGCCATGCGTTCGGGGCAGGGCCGCCAGACCCCGAGGACGCCGCACAGGCGGCTTTCATGCGTTTTGCGGCACTGCCCGATCGTGATCAGGTCATGAACCCGCGCGCTTTCATCTGGCGGTCCGCTGTCAATTTCACGATTGATTACAAGAGGCGTGACCGTCACCGCTTTGAATATGTCCGCCATTATGGGACGGCCGGGTCGTTTGCCGATATCGATACCGTCTCTCCGGAAGAGGAGGTCATCGAGCTCGAGCGGCTGAATCTCCTGCGCAATGCTATCGGCCAGATGGCGGAGAAGCCCCGAACCGTGCTAACCTTACATTGTTTCAAGGGGTACACGTATCAACAGATTTGCGACCAGACCGGATGGTCCTATGGTGATGTTTACCGGCAGATGGTGACCGCTCTCGAAGTGCTGTCGGCTTCCCTGAAGCCCTTGCGGTGAGAGCAGGGCGGCGAACGAAATACGATGGATGACCTATCTAAACCGCCGGCTGAAAAGGCTCCGGGTGTCGAGGCACAGGCCCGCGAATGGGTCGTGTATCTGCGCTCTGACCGTGTAGAGCCCGCCGAGGTCCGCCGCTTTGCCAACTGGCTGGCGAGCGACCCGGCGCATGCCGAAGCCTTCCGGTTTCACGAGCAATTGCTCGCCGACATCGCCCAGATCGCCGAGCTGGAAGAGGTCGGCCTGTGTTCGCCGGGCCAGCCATGGAAGCCCCGGGCCCCGGCCTGGATGCGCCGGATGCTGCCCTTTGCGCCAGTAGCAGCCGTCGCGGCCGCGGCGGTCCTGATCCTTGCCGGTCTCTTTGCCGTGACCGGTGGGCCGTTCGTTCCTGAAACGCACTACACAACCCAGATCGCAGAGGTGCGCGAAGTGCGTCTGCCCGATGGTACGCGCGTTACACTCGGGCCGCGATCGCGTCTGGATATCTCCTATTCGCGGGATTTGCGCGTTGTCAGGCTGATTGATGGCGAAGCCTTCTTCGACGTGGTGTCTGAACCGTCGCGCCCGTTTCATGTGATTGCCGGTGACCGGCTGATCCGTGTTCTGGGAACACGCTTCAACGTAACGCGCGCAGGCTCGACGGTCCGCGTCGCCGTGGTGGAAGGGCGGGTCGAATTGCTGGCCTCCACGCCTCCGGCCGGTTCGCTGGCCCAGCTCGCAGCCACGGCTGAGGTGCTTACCGCCGGTGAGCGGGCGCTGGTGGAGCGCGATAGCGCCATCAGGCTGGATAGCGGGGTCGACGAGACCACCCATTCATCCTGGCAGAACAACTGGCTGTCCTACGAGGATGCAAGCCTTGCCGAGATCATCGCGCATGCGAGGCGCTATGAGCCGCGGCGGATC
>CAZCEG010000133.1:0-6610 GCA_964497275.1 uncultured Oceanicaulis sp. | reverse complement strand
GTAGCGCCATTCCAGCTGGACCGCGCGGATGATCTCGATGAGCTTTGCGCCGATCGTGCGGTTCGGCCTCGGCTCCAGCAGGCGCGCGGTCTGCATGGTGATGGTCGATCCGCCAGACACGATGCGGCCCGAGCGCGCACTGTCGAAAGCGGCCCGCGCCAGCGCCAGCGGATCAACGCCGTAATGGGCGTAAAAGCGCGCATCCTCGATGGTCAGAAGCGCCGTGATGAAGGCGGGGTCGACCGCCTCCAGATCAACGGGAAGCCTCCAGCGGCCATCCTCCACGGGAAAGGCGCGCAAGGGCCTGCCCTGCCGGTCGGTCACCAGAGCAGACACTTGCGGCATGGGCGGTGGTGGCAGCGCCCTGTCCAGCGCCAGGATCAGGCCGAGTGCCATCGCCGTCACGGCGGCAAGGCCCGCGGCCGGGGATGTCCACACTTTCTGCCAGCGCGAGGCCATCACGGACGGATCACCGCCTCCCCGGCCTCTGACCGCGCGAAGGTTTCCGGATCATACATGTCCTCGGCCACCGCGCCCGGCAGGGTGAAGCGGCCCGGCGTCACCGCGCGGACAAGATAGGCCACCCGCACCGCATCACTGCCCTGAATGTCGATGGCTGCCAGGAAGCGGTCATCGCGGGCCTCGGCAATGCGGGTGCTGGCAAGCTCGCCCAGCCACGCATACGCGCCGCGCTCGCCTGCATCCTCGGGGCGCAGCAGAGCCTCGATCTCGAAGCCTGCAGGCAGAAGATCGGCGATGATCAGCGGCAGGCGGCGCACCTGCTGCGGTGTGACGGTGAGCGAGACGATGATCTGGTCACCGCGCCTTATGGTGGAAGCGTCAATCAGATTGCCGCGCCGGTCATGCAGGGTCTTTTCAATCGCAAAGCCTTGCGCCACCGCAGGCGGCGCGCTGGCAGGCACACCGCGGGCAAAAGCCGTCAGCCATACGGGCCGCTCGCCGCGATTGGTGAGCGCGCCAGTGAGCTCCCCTTCGGTCAGCCGCACAGTGCGCCCGTCCAGTGCCTCGCCGCCAAACTCCAGCGTCAGAGTGTCGCTGGCCCCGGCCATGGAGCGCGCCGCCAGCAGCAGGAAGGCCTGTTCCTGCGTCGTCAGGCGGGCAGGCTCTGGCAGGTCTGCGGCAAGACGCGGCGTGAGGCTTTCAACGAGATCGTCAAACCCTGCCTCCGCCGCCAGCGCCACAATAGCTGCGAGATCGCGCCGGGGTGACTGATACCAGTCGCCGTTATTGCGATAGCCGATAGCAGCAACCGCTGCATCAAACCCGCTCGCGGCGCGGGCACGATCGCCCATGGCCGCCAGACCAGCGGCGATATGGGCGCGCGCCAGCGGGCTTTCGATGGTGCGCAGCATTTCATCGTGCATGTAGCGCAGACGCGAACGGTCGCCCCGGCCTGCACGCGCCAGAAGATAGAGCGCATAGGCTGAGCTGCGGTGCGTGATGCGCTCTTGCGTATCGCTGCTCCAGCGCGGATCGGGCGCGCTGCCGTCATAGCCCCACGCCGCCCACAGATCGCCGCGCGCTATTGGCGCCAATGCATCAAGGGCGCGCGTCAGGGCCGCACGCGGCACCGAATAGCCTGCCTCGGACGCCCGGGACAGGAAGTCCACCGAATAGGCACCAAGCCACGGATTGGCCGCGCCATCGCCGATCCGCCACAGGCCGATAGCTCCATCCGCGCTCTGACGGGCGAGCACGCTTTCCACCGCGCGGCGCACAGTATCCCCCGCATCGGCGGGCGTGTCCGCGCCGGAGAGGCCTGCCATCTGCCCTGCATAGAGCAGCGGGAAGGCCTGGCTCACCAGCTGCTCTGTGCAGCCATAGGGGTAGGCCGAGAGCGCCTCATAGATCGCGGCGACATCAATCGGTGTCGCCGAGACCGACAGGCGCAAGGCGCCGGTGCCGGGCGTGAAGGAGGCGAGCGCATCAGCGGGCACCTGCCAGCTCTGGCCGGGCCTCAGCGAGACGCGGGTGATGTTGGTGGCAGGCAGGAAGGCGGGCCGCACCTCAATCGGATAGCTGCGCGAGACCGCAAATCCACCGGGCCCGGCAACGCTTAAAGCCAGCTCTGCAATGCCTGCATCGCCTGCCTCGATCGTCACGCCCGTGTCTGAGCGTTCGCCTTCGCGCAGCGTGCGCGCCACGCTGCCGCGCGCAAAGCTGACCGGGCCTTCGCTGGTGAAGCTGACAGCATACTCACCCGCCCCGCCGCTGACATTGTCCAGCGTCAGCGTGGCTTCTGCGAGATCACCGGGCGACAGGAAGCGCGGCAGGATCAGCTCGGCAGGCACTGCATCGCGCACCGTAAGAGGCTGGCTCGCAGCGCCAAGCCCGGTCGTCGACCACGCCACCGCCATCAGGCGCAGCTCGCCATTGAAGTCTGGAATATCGAGGCGCACGCGTGCTCGGCCCTGCCGGTCGAACTCCACTGGCCCCGAGAAAAGCGCGACCGTGCGCGTCGGCACCACGGAGAGGCCCGCAGCCCCGATCTCGTCACCGCCTGATCGCACCGGCGCGGCTGGCCCCTGATTGGGGTCCAGCAGGCGTCCATAATCATCGAGCAGGTCAACGCCGAGCCGGTTCTTTCCGAAGAACCAGCTTGCAGGGTCGGGCGACTGGAAGCCGGTGAGCAGCAAGATGCCTTCATCGACTGCCGCCACCGTCACCCACGCGCCTTCGCGCACCGGACCGCTTGCAGCGGTGACCGTGAGATCGAGCGTCTGACGTGGTTCGATGCGGGTGGGTGCATCGAGCGCAATCTCGAAGCGGCGCGCAGCCGTATCAACCGGCACGTGGACCACGCCGACCGCGCGGCGCGGGGTCGGCCGGGTGGCCGCATCGCGCTCGGTATAGACAGACACCATAACATAGGCGCCCGCGCCCCAGTCTGCCGTCACGGGCAGTTCCAGCGCATTGCCGCCTTCATTGACGGCGATATGGCGGGTTTCCAGCACGCGGTCGGTGGCGACCACCACTTCGGCCAGCCCGGCATAGGGCGCAATGATGTCTATCGTGGTGCGGCTGCCCGGCTGCGGCGCGGTGACGGGACCCGCAAGACGGACCCTGTCGGGTGCTTCCACGCCATCGACGGGACGCGAGCCATAGCCCGCCCAGAAGCCGTAGCTCGCCACATCGCGGCCATTGATCGCGACAAACAGGGTGTAGTCACCCCAGTCGAGCGCAGGTGTCTCCAAGCTGGCGCCCGCCTCGCCATCAAGGCGGATACGGCCCTCCTCGATCGGCACCACGCGGCGCGAACGCCGCCAGCGCCATTCGCCGCCCTCGGTGCGATACCAGTCATACTGCCAGTCTGTGCGGATCAGCCGCCAGTCGGCCTCAAGGCTCTGCGCCTCGCCAAGCGCATCAAGCGCTATAGCCTGAAAGCTCACCGCAGCGCCCTGCCGGGCCGTGTCCTCATCGCCTGCCATGCGCAGGCCCAGATAGGTATCACGCGGCCGGTAGGGGATGCGCACATCATCGCTGACAGGACGCCCGCCGGGCTCCTCCACCGTGATGATGGCCCGCGCCCGCAGCGGCAGGGTGGAATCGCGCCCGACCCGGCCCGGTGCAACAGGGATTGCCGCGCGCCCCTGCCCATCGGCGGTCGCCTGCGGCAGGTCGATGACCTCTTCGGAGAAGGCCTCATCATGCAGGCCGAAGCGATAGGCGGAATGGGCGGGGAAGGGGTTTGGATCAGGCTGGATGCGCGCCGTGCCGCGCACGACAAGGCCAGCACCCGGCGCACCATAAAGGAAGCGGGCATGGGCCTCGATCAGCCGTGTCTGGCCACCCCGCAAGGGTGTCTCGCTGTCTGCCGTCAGGTTCAGCCCGACGCGCTGGGGCACAAAATCCTCAACCGACAGCATGCGGCTGGCGACCTCGCCGACGCCATCGACATTGACGGCCAGCCGCCAGCGGCCACGCGCTGCCTGACGCGGAAGTTCAAAATCATGGAAGACGGCGCCGGAGCGCGCAGCGTCATCAAAGCGGACCTGCTCATGCTCCAGGCCATTGGTGCCGTAAAGGATCAGGCTGCCAGAGCGTCCGGTCAGCGCCCGGCCCTCCGCATCACGGATCATGGCAGAGGCGTGAATGGTCTCGCCCGGCCGGTAAATGCCGCGGTCCAGCCATACATAGCCGTCCGCGCCCTGGCTGCGCTCGCGCCCGTCCACCGGATGGGCGGAGAGATCAACCGGCGCGCGCGCCAGATCCAGCACCGCAAAATCGCCCTCCGGCCCATAGGCCATCAGAAGGCGCGGCGTGTTGCCCTCCTGACCGGCCATGATCGCCTGATCAAAGCGCACCCGGCCATTGGCATCAGTGCGCGCGGTCGCCAGCACCTCGTTGGAGCGCGCGATCAGCTGCACCTCCACCTCGCGCTGCGGGCGCGCGGTCTGCAGGGAGCGCACGATCACATCGAGACCCGACGTGCCGCGATAGGCCGTAAAGGCCAGATCGGTAACGATCAACCAGCGTTCTGCGCGCGCATATTCGCCATACCGGTCGGACTCGATCTCGGCGAGATTGTCGACCCTCAGGAAATACGCGCCGGGACGCAGCGCGCCGAGCGTATCGGCCAGCGGGAACACCGTCGTCGTCATGGCGTTGGCGGGGCCGGGCGTGTCCATTTCGCCCTGCCAGACAGGCGCGCCCGCATCACCGGGACGCTCGTCAAAATCTGACCAGTACCACTCGCCGGACGCCGCATTGAAGCCAGAGGTGATCGTTCGGAAGGCAAGCGCCCGGTCGGTCACGCGGGTCACTGTCACACGCACGGTCTCGACATTGACCGTCTCGATCGGGATGCCGTCAGCATCCACACGCGGCAGGATGATGCCGCCACCGGGGAAGCCGACATAGGCAGGGCGCGCGGCAAAGCTCAGGCTGTCGCGCTCCTCTGCCGCAAGGCGGCGGCCATCGGCAGCGGGAAGCCCTTCGCGCAGGACGAGATTGCGCGTCTGGCCGAAGCTCAGCCCCCCAATGCACAGGCGCGAGCCATCGACGTTGAGCGCGACCGGCTCGTCAATCTCGACATAGGCGCTGTAATCGACGTCCGGGTCGAGCGCGCCGGAAAAGACAAGGCACAGGCGCGGGGCATCGCCCTGCACCTCGGCGGCATAGCGCAGATATTCAAACCGGTCGGAGATGACAGGCCCTGGCCGCGGCGCATCGGCAGAGCGCGCTTCAAGACGCGGGCCTTCACCAGACGGAGCGTCGCCCTGCCGGTCGCAGCCTGCGAGAAGCCCGAGGCCTGCCAGCGCGCCCGCCAGCGCCAGAAAGAGCCGATTGCGTGACGCCATTGTCCTGTCCTCCCCAGGGGGCAGCCCGATTTGGCCGCTTGAACCCCACCCGATTGCACACTCTTGCATGGCGGAAAGCGGATTTCACCCCGGCTGGAAAATTTTCCCGGCCGGCCTGCCTGGCTGACTGAAAAAGTAAGGGCCGGAGCATTTCTGCTCCGGCCCTCGATGGAAGTCTTCCGATGGTGAGACAGCGACCTAGAAGTTCGCTTCCACACCGAGGAAGAAGTAGCGGCCGCGCGGACCGACCGGCCAGGACGCCGTGGTGCGGAACGGATTGCGGTCGGTGACGTTGTTCACGCCGCCATAGAGCCGCACATTGTCACGCACCTGCCATGCGGCATTGAGATTGTGCGCATAGCTCTCACCGGCCATGCCATCCGGACCGAACAGCGTGTCGATGGTCTCGATCTGCACACCCGACTCAGCCTGATCGCTCTGGTAGAGCGTGGTCCAGCCTGCCGAGAACGGACCCCGGCGCCAGCCGAGATTAAGCTGTGCGGACCATTCCGGCGACCGGAATTCCCGCAAGGCAGGGTCGACCGCCGTCGGATCGGTACGGCTCGTGAAGAAGTCCAGCGCCTCCTGCTTGGAGCCGATCAGGCGGATATTGAAGTCGTTCTCCCACAGGTCGAACTGGTAGGAGGCGGCGAAGTCGTAACCGCTCGATTCAATCCGGGCGAAGTTCACGAAGGTCTGGTTCAGGAAGCGGAAGCCGCCGAACTGCGCTGAACCCGGATCGGTTTCCCGTGTGAACAGGGTGCAGAACACGTTGTTCGGGAAGTCGGTCGCGTCATAGCAGGTATCGACGATCTCCTGTGAGCTGACCGCCGAGATGCCGTCCTCGATGGAGATATCCCAGTAGTCAACGGTGAGCGAGAAGCCCGGCAGGAAGCGCGGCGTGAATACGAAGCCGACCGTGAAGGTGTCTGCCGTTTCCTCGGTCAGGAACTCATTGCCACCCAGAACGCCGCCGAAACGGGCGCTCAGCGGATCGGTAAAGCCCGGCGGAAGGGCGGGAAGACCGTTGCCACCAGCCTGACAGTTGGCGGCACGAAGGGCCGGGTCGTCCGCATTGTTGATCTCTGCAGCGTCGCAGGGGTCGATCGGACGGAATACGGCCGGGTTGGTGATGAAGGTCTCGCGCAGGTTCGGTGCACGGATCGCCTGGGACAGCGAGGTGCGGAACGAAATATCATCAACCGGGGTCCAGAGCAGGCCCAGCTTCCAGGTGCCCACAGTACCGACCGCCGTCGAATAATCCGCGACGCGGTAGGCGGCATCAAAGG
>CAZCEG010000132.1:0-6652 GCA_964497275.1 uncultured Oceanicaulis sp. | reverse complement strand
CGCAAACACGATGGCTGCGCAATTTTTCCTGAAAGCCGGTATTTTCCGGACACGGACAGGCGAGCGAGGAGCACATGCCAGATGGCCAGCCGCAAGACGCTTGAACGCGATATCGACCGCTGGATCAGCAAGGGCTGGGTCGATCCCTCCCACCGCGAGGCTATCCTCCAGGACGCGGCCAGCCGGCCGGGGCGGTGGAGTGCAGCTGGCGCGGGGCTGATTCTCGGCGCCGTCCTTCTGGCGCTGGCTGCGTTGAGCTTTGTTGCCGCCAACTGGGCGGGCATGCCGAAGCTTGCGCGCTTTGCGGTGATTCTCGCCGCGCTGTGGGGCAGTCTTGGCGGCGCAGGATGGGCGTTTGCCCGGAATAATGCCGCTCTTGGCCATGCACTGGCGCTTATCGGCGCGGCGCTCTTTGGCGCAGCGATCCTGCTGACGGCGCAGACCTTCAACATGAGCGCCTTTCGAAACACCGCCGTCCTGATCTGGTCGCTGGCGGCGCTCCTGACAGCCATAGCGATTCCCTCACGGCCAGTTCTGGGGTTTGCGGCCCTGCTGGGGGTGAGCTGGCTGACGCTTGAAAGCTTCAATCCGCTGGTAACCGGCCCGCTATGGGGCTTCCTGGCGCTATGGGCGATTCTTGGCTTGGCCGCGATCCGGCTGCAATCCCTGATCACGGCAAACCTGCTCGGCGCCGGAGCCATCATCTGGCTGGCGAGCCTCGCCCGCTACCTGCAGGGCGATAGCGGCATGTGGGATGGTCCGGCCACTCCGGTGTTGCTGGCGTTGTTCTGCGGGGCTGGTGCGATGATCCTTGCGCTCGCGGAGGAGCGTGGCCTCACCTATGGCCGTATCGTCTCGCGCTGGCTGTCTGCCGGTGCGGTGTTCGCCGCCTTCATCGCCCAGTTCTCGCTGGAAACGCGCACCGCCCTTGGCATCGGCTTCGCCGCGCCCGCCATGATTGCTGCCGGGCTGGTGGTGATTCTCGCCCTCGCCCGCCTGCGCACCGGGCACATAAAGCTGCTCTTCGCCGCAAGCCTGATCGCGGCGGCGGGCTGCGCGGTGGCCCTGCCCTATGTGATAGCGATCGAGAACTTTAGCGGTCTGGTTCAGGTTGCTGCCGGAGCCGCGATATTCGCACTGGCTGCTGCGATGGTTGCCGAAGGCGCCCATGCGGGGCGCGGCTTTACCGGCGGGCTGGGCCTTGTCCTCTTCATTGCGCAGGCCCTGCACGTCTACACCGCGCTTTTTGGCAGCCTGCTGGATACTGCACTCTTCTTCCTGGTGGGCGGGTTGCTCCTGATTGCGATGTCGGTCCTCGCCATGCGCTGGCAGAAGCGAACCAGAGTGGAAGGAGCCCAGCCATGACCCTCACCATGAGCCTCACCCTGCGCCTTCTCGGCATTGCCCTCCTGATGAGCCTCTTCCTCATTGGCATGGTCGTCACCCATGCCAGCGCGCGGGCGGGCGGCACCGAAGTGCGCCTGTCCATGGAGCCGGTGGATCCGCGCGACCTGCTGCTGGGGCACTACGTCATCATCCAGACGCCCGTTCACCGGCTGTCGCTGGATGATCTCGGCGGCGATACCGGGCATAGCTGGCAAAGAGGCGACAGCATCTGGGTCGTGCTGACCGAATCAGAGGGCGTTTTCAATCCGGTTTCCGTTCACCGGCGTCAGCCAGAAGGCCTTTCGATACAGGGGCGGGTCTTTTTCTCATCGCCCGGCTGGACCGATGAAGGCCCGGTGCTGACAGTCCGCTATAATCTGGAGCGCTATTTCGCCTCGCCAGAGGACGCGCTGGCGCTGGAGGAGCTGCGAAACGAATCGCGCCTGCGCCTGATCGCGTCCGTGGGCAGCAATGGCAACGCCATCATCCGTGGCCTCGAGATCGACGGCGAGGACCATCTCGACCGGCTGCTCTAACGCCGCTGGAACACCCGCACGAACACCGGATAAAGCAGCATGCCTGCCAGCAGCCCGCCGACATGGCCCGCCCAGGCGATGGGGATGGGATAGAACTGTCCTGCTACGGCGATCACCGCATTAATCAGCAGCCACGGCATGGCAAAGCGCAGCATGCCCATCCGGCCACCGCTGACCCAGCCAGCAGCTGCCAGAAGACCTGAAGTCGCCGTTGATGCACCTACCGCGATGGTTGGGGTGTCGAGATGCGTGAGCACGTGAAGCCCCGCACCCGCAATGGCACAGGTGAAATAGAAGGCGAGAAATCCCGCCACGGCTGAAATCCCCCGCCCGAACGGCTTCGCCGCCGGGCTGCCAAACGCCAGCAGGGCGCCAACATTAAGAAACGCGTGCCACCAGCCGCCGTGTACGAAGACGTGCAGCACATAGGGGCTGAAACCGCCAAGCGGCGCCTCCGGCGCACCGAAAGCCTCGCGCGCGGTCATGAGGCCCCCCGCCCACATGATATAGCCATGCAGCACATTGCCGGTGCTCTGCGCCCACGCATCGACCGCATGCGTGGCAAGGATCAGCGCGCACATCACGATGACGGTGGCGGACACGCCTGCGCCAAGGAACGGCACGCGCGCCTGTGCCTCTGCCAGCGCGGGGTCGTTTGGGGGCGTATCAGCGCCCGGCTCGTTCTCATCGCGCATGGCGTCCATCCTTTTTTCAGACTGGCAGGCCTGCCATCTGGCATGGGCGTTGCAGCACCCGTGTCCGAAGCGTCTACAAACAGGACACCAAACTTATGCTGCGTCTTGCCAAAGTCACCCTCGCCGCCTCAGCCATCGCGCTTGCGGGCACCAGTATAGCCGAGGCCCAACAGGCCGGGGATAACTGGAGCCAGCCCTATGGTCAGGCCTACGGCGATGAGACCCGCCCCTATGTCGGCCAGCGTGGCCGTGGGGCCAACCGGGTCGTGATAAACGGCGTCATCCAGGCGGGCGTCGGTGTTTCTGCGCGCGCTGCAGCGACCGGAACCGGCACGCTGACAGGGGGGATAGGCGCGAACGGGCAGTATCTCGGTTCGTCCGCGACCGCCATCGCCAACCAGCTCAATGTCGTGGTGAACGGAAATTACAACACCGTGGTGGTCAATTCCCGCCAGACCAATACCGGCAACATCTCGGCCAATGCCAATAACAACGCCGCCACGCCGCAAACCGGCGGGCCAGTGACGGCCAGTTCTACGAACACCCCCTCTTCTGCCCCTCAAAGTCCGGAGTCGCCCCAATGACCCGCATCAAAAGCCTTTTCGTGGCCGCTGTCTCGGCGCTCGCCGTGACAGCCTGCGCCACCTCGAATGCCGGTTCTGACGGGCTTTACGCCACACCGACAGGCAACGCCCCGGTGACCGTCAACCCGACGCCCTATTCGCAGGCCCTCGTGTGCCTCTCGGCCCACGCCCAGCGCATGGGCCGTCCGGCACCGCGCGTCGCCGTTGGCCGCATTGCAGACTATACCGGCCAGCTCGCCCCTGAAGGCGGCACGCGGGTAACGCAAGGCGCAGCCCTGATGGCGATGAGCGCCTTTGCCAAGGCAGGTGCGCGCCTGGTGGAGCGTTTTGACACGTCGGTTGCCGAGCTGGAGCTGCGCTATGCCAACAGCCAGCTTCTGGGCGATGACGGCGAGGAGCAGGGCTTCCGTCAGATCTATGCTGGTGCGATGCCGGGCTCTGACTACTTCCTGATCGGCGGCATCACCGAGCTGAACGCCAATATCCGCTCCAACGGGCAGGACCTGTTTGCCGGCGACCGCATCGATTCCAGCCCCGCTGGCGTCTTCTCCCGCCGCGTCTACGTGATGAATGTCGCGCTTGATCTGCGCCTTGTAGACAGCCGCACGCTCGAAGTGGTCGATGTGGTCTCCTACCAGAAGCAGATCATTGGCCGTGAGCTCTCGGCCGGTGTCTTCGCCTTCTTCGGTGATGCGGTGGTGGATGTGTCCGCCGGTGGCCGCTCGCTTGAGCCCATCCAGCTTGCCGTGCGCTCCGTGATCGAGCGCGCCGTGCTTGAAATCTCGTCCCAGCTTTATGGCGTCTCGGCTTCGTCCGTGTGCCAGTTCAACGATCCGCTCGGCCCCTCCAATGCGTCCGGCGGTGTCCAGCTCAACACGGCTTATGCCGGTACGGAGGCCCCCTATGTCCAGGCTCGCACTGACGTCAATCGTGGCCATGACCGCCGCGATAGCGACATCCGCAGCGTCCTTCGCGGAACCTATCGATAGGGCCCGGAACGATCAGGCGAACTCCGCTCCGGTCAGTGCGGTCGTAGAGACCGATACCGACCAGACCGAAGTGGCGACCGCCATCGCAACGGCCCAGTCGAACTCTGCGGGCGGCACGCTTGCAAGCGAAGGCGAGGTCAGCTCGACGCAGACGACGAGCGGCACCACCAGCGCGGTGACCGATATCCGGGCCGGTTCGGTCTGGGGTCTGTCGACCGGCTTTGCCACCGCGCAAGGAAACGCCCTGACCGTGGGGGCCGAAAACGGCCTCGCCATGCACGCCGAACAGACGGCCAGCGCCGGTGCAAGTGTTTCCGCGCTCTCGGCACTGCGCCTTGATTCCTATGGCGGCAACACCGCGCAATCAGCCATGGCCAGCGCCAATGCCATCGAGGTGATGGGCACGGGCGACATGCCGCTGAACACGCGTCAGTCGTCGGCAGCGGATGTGGATGCGACCTCGCGCATTGAGGCGGCGGAAGTGGAAACGGCGCTCGCCACTGCGCAGAGCGCAGGCAACAGCCTGACTATTACCGGCTATGAGGCCAATATCATCGCGCTCGCCGAGCAGGAAAACTCCGGCAATGTCCGCTCCACGGTCGATGCCGATATCGCGGCCGCCAACTGGGGCGTCACCGCGATGAGCGAAGCGGCTGGCAACACGGCCTCAATCCAGAATGACTGGGGCTATGGCCATCTGCAGGGCAGCCAGACCAATTCCGGCGAAGTGCGTGCCACCACCACACTCGCCGTCGGTACGTTTGGTGACGGCCCGGTCGTAGGCTCGGCCCACGCGGTCGGCAACAACTCCCTGGTGTCCAATATCGGGGCAGATGCCTTCTCCGGCATGGTGCAGAACAATTCCGGCGCGGTGACGGGCGAAGTCGCGATGCAGCTTGGCTATGGCATGGCCGCCTATGGCACCTCGTCCGCCATCGGCAACGCGCAATCGGCCTATATCTGCGCAACCTGCCCGGTGGGCCTCAATGCCCCGATCAGCCAGACCAATTCCGGCGCCATCAGTGCGAACACGCAGATGCGCTCAACCAGCTGGGTCGGCGGGATGACAGGCGCGGCCACCGCCGTCGGCAATGTCTCCACCTTCTCTACCGTGGGCGGAAACTAGACCTGAAACGATTAGCGCGGCCGGAAAGGGCCGCGCTGATCTGGTCTGCCACCCATAATCAGTCCGGGCGGGCGAGCACGATAGCGGAAGTGCTCTCGACCTCCGTCCAGGCACGGTCACAGGTGACCACGCTGGCGCTGCGCATCTCACCCAGAGCAATGCAGGCCCGGTCTCCAAGCGACAGGCCCAGCGCGCGCGTGCGCACCCGCAAATCCGCAGCTGCCATGGCCTGCGCTTCATCAAACGCGATAACCTCAATACCCACCGCAGCGATGGCCTGACTTACAGCCTCCGGCGGCGCACCTCTTTCGATCAGCTTGGCCGCGACCTCACTCAGATTGACCGCCGAGATGACCGCGCCGGGCAATAATGCCTCAACCCGGTCCGAACCGGGTTCGCCCAGCAACAGGGCCAGCAAGGCAGAGGCGTCGAGGACCGCGCCCTCACCCGTCTTCACGCGCCGCCTCCGCGCGGCGATCCGCGATCAGCTCGTCAGACAGGCGAAGGCCGGGCTCCAGAAACGGCCTCAGCAACGCACGCGCCTTTTCGGCTGCGCGAGAGGGCAGCATCAGCTCCAGACCGTCAGGGCCGGCATTGAGCACCAGACGGCTCCCCTCCTGTAGGGCGAACCATTCCCGGAATGCCGCAGGTATCAATATACGCCCTGCACTATCAACCGAAACTGTCACCGATTCTGGTTTGACAGGCTTGACATGGCTGCGTTCCTCGTCGGCCACGAGAACATTGCGGACATGCTGATACCGAATGTCGAGCGCCCGCGCGATCTCGGCACGTTTGAGGCCCTGCCTTGCCAGCGCGCGTATGCGGGCCGACTTGGTGGGCAGATGTGCCACCGAAGCCCGCCAGTCCTGTACGGTTTCCTGCGCCATGGCACCCTCCATCGAATTCGATGAAGATAATGACGCAAACAATAATTTGCGTCAAATTTAGGTGTTAATGGCGCAGATAACCCTAAGCGCTCTCGCCGAACAGCTCCCGGCCGATGAGCCAGCGGCGGATCTCGCTTGTGCCGGCGCCGATCTCATAAAGCTTGGCATCGCGTAAGAGACGGCCCGTCGGGTATTCGTTGATATAGCCGTTCCCGCCAAGGATCTGGATCGCATCAAGTGCGCACTGGGTCGCGGTTTCGGCCGCAAAGAGAATCGCACCAGCCGCGTCCTTGCGCGTCGTCTTGCCCGCATCGCAGGCCTGCGCCACGGCGTAGACGTAAGCGCGGCTGGCATTCATGCGGGTATACATGTCGGCGATCTTGCCCTGGATGAGCTGGAACTCGCCAATGGCTTTGCCGAACTGCTTGCGCTCATGGATGTAGGGC
>CAZCEG010000131.1:0-6662 GCA_964497275.1 uncultured Oceanicaulis sp. | reverse complement strand
CAACGATGTCAACCCGCTGGGGCTATACTCCGATAGCTTCAAGACAGAACGCTGGCTCTTCGAGACGGCCCTGACGGGCGATATCATGCGCGGGCCGTGGCGGCTTTCACCCGAAGCCGGGCTGGTTTGGTTTGAGGAAACTCAAGCGGGCTATACCGACACGCTCGGCATCGCCATCCCGTCACAGTCCATATCGCTGGGCCGTTTGCGGGCCGGACCCGAGATCGCCTATCGCCGCGCAACCGAAAACGGCGGCTATGTGGAGGGTTTTGCCCGTCTAATGATGAACTGGGACTATGACGGTGTAGATGTGCTGAACCGGGCAGGCGTGCTGGAGAGCCTCAACGATATCCGGATCGATGGATCGGTTGGGATATCTGCCCGCCTTCCGAACGGTGCCTTCCTCGACCTCCAGGCCAATGCTGATGGTCTTGGCGAGGGACGGTTCCGGGCACACGGCGGACAGGCAAGGTTCAGAATACCGTTCTGACGGCTATGTCAGCGGCGGTGTGGCAATGCCAGACCCGGTACCCGCACCGCCGTGAGCTTTGACCGTCTTACCTGAAGCCGAGCTTGCTCGATCAGATTTCTTCGATCTACATCGATCCGGAAATCTGGCATGCGGCCAGCGAGCTGGAGATGAGCTCATATGGCCCTGTGCTTTCTTGTGCTGACATATAGCGATTTCACCAAAGCACCGTGAAACGCTTTGCATCCCATCACATTAACCATGATGTCAAACGGCCGATACCGAGTGCATGGCAGCACGTCGCCGGAAACGGCTCGAGGTAGGGTTGGTGGTGGTCAGCTTGCGTTTCACATCCGGAAGCTGGTGACTGAACCAGTCCGAACCGCTTAGCTTCAGCCAGCCGTTTATAGCGCCAGAAGGCCATGGCCAGCTGGTCAATGAGCTTGGCTGCCAGGGCATTGCTTGGCGTCATGCTCGCGCGCAGCGCTCCACCAGCGCATCAAACCCTTAAGGGCCTTCCTGTTTGAGGTGCCACATCACGCCACAACAGGCCGTCTGTGCGGGCTTGCTGGGCGGCCACACCCTTGCCCTGTTGGACCCGGGGGTGCCCCTTTACGCATTGGCGCGATTGACGGCGATCTGCTTGGACTTTGCCATCATTTTATCCTTTGAACCCGCTTGCCCCTTTGTTAGCATGGGTTCGTGAAGGGCAGGTCGTACCGTAGAACGAAAAATTACTGGCGGTTTTTCGGAATGAACCAAACTTCACGGAGGCCTTTGTAATTACTAGGCTTTTCTGGGCGGTCTGTCCTCCCTCCCTCCGGACAGGCCGCCTTCCACCCGATGCGTGATAACACCAGTAATTGTTCGGCCCAAGAGCTGCCCGCGCGAGGGCAGCTGGCGTCGGACAGTGCGTAACGCGTTTTGCCTCTGTTTGATCAGGTATGACCAATCCTCGCCGAACCTCATCTGAGGTCGAATGGTAGCGGGGCAACCGTTACGTGGCCCCACCACCTATCCCGATCACCTGACGTCGATCGCGATCGGGCAGTGATCTGAAGGGTGGTGTTCACGGGGACCGGAGAACGTCGTCTCAAAAAAACGAGCCTTCCATCTTGTAGCGGGCAGCTGTTTCGTTGAGCACGATAAAGTCTATGAATTCAGCATAGCGGGGATTGCACCCTGGACCGGTTCCAGCCCCTGCCAGGGACAGGCCCATCGGGTCGCCATCATTGAGATCCTGCCAGACACTATCGCTTTCTGCCTCGAGGCGCCGGTTGAAGACCCCGCCCACGATGACGGCGCGCCCTGCTGCGCTGCGTTTATCGATCCAGCGCTCTAGTACCGGGATCTGGCCCAGAAGCACAGGGCATGCGGCCGCCTCTTCCCCAGAAAAACAGCCCGATTTGAGATGAACGCTCATGATGTCGACCGGCGCCTCGCCCGGCAGGGTGATCGTCAGGCCCCCGCGCAGCCTGTCTTCGCCCTCGACATCAAGGGCCGCAAGCGGCTGCGACGCGATGTGCTCGATACCGCTGCGCACGACGATGGCGGTTGACTGGGTGGTCAGGCGGGTGCCGTCATCGCTGCCCCGGCACAAGGAATAGTCCTCTGGCTCGCCGGCAGGGCGCGCTTCAATATGGAAGGTCCAAGTCTCGGGATCAAACACGCGCGCAAGAGCTGCCTCGTTCTCGATTTCCTGCAGGAGCCAGCTATCGGCGTTGACCTCGTTGATGATGGCGGCGACGCGCACCGTGACCGGCTCTGGCGCCGTGACATCCGGCTGCGTACAGGCGCTCACGCTTCACAGAATGCCCAATGCTGCCGCCCATTTTTTCATCATGCCGCCCTCCCTTGCTGGCGGGGCTATGGCCTGACCTGCCGGTTCCGGCCAAGCCAGAGTACTGCGCCTCGCCTTGAGGGTGGCAGGCCTCACAAATTGATCGCTGCGCAATGGGCGCTTCCGGGATCCGGGGCCGGGCCAGACACAAGCAGGCGCCTGCAACACCGCCGCCGCCTGCGCTGTAGACTCTGCCTGCGAGACTGGTCAGCGCGTAGGAGGCCAGAGAGGCGGAGATGCCGGACCAGAAATATCGACCCGCCTGCGCGGCTGGTAATTAAATGGCAATATCGAAGATTGTAGCCTTCTAAATCCAGGTCTGGAATGTCTACAAGGAAGGGTGATGCCATGCTGGCGAAGCTGAAAACCGCGCTTGTCCTGCTGATGCTGGCAGGACTGACCGCCTGTGCCGACCGGCAGTCGGTCGCGGCCCACCAGATGCCCGCGCCTTTTCCGACGCGGGTCGTGCAAGCAGGCCCTGACACCAGCTTCTATCGCCAGACGGCGCTCGGAGCGGTTACCGGCACGTCAGGACTGTCCTGGTTCCTGCCAGAGCCCAACCGGGTCGTGTTCCGCGCGCGGTTCGAACGCATGCTGGAACAGACGCAGCTCGCCGCTCCCAACCGCAATCAGGCCCGCTTCGTGATCAATTTCCACTTTGATCATGTCGACGGGCCGGTGTTCGGATCGCATATGGATGCGATGATGGTCGGCCGTGTATGGGTAAGGGATCGCATGACCGGCGAGATCATCCTTGATGAACCGGTATCGGCCCGGCGCGAAGCGTACTGGCCCGGCGTGATGGAGCATCACTGGGCCGATGGCAGGGTGTGGGACGTGTTCACCATCCTGCCCTTCTTTTTTGATAGCCCCTGGCTTTCAGTGGGGCCACGCTGGGACACGACCTATCCTGCCTTTTCAGGCCCGGAATGGTTTCCCCTGATCCCGATCACCATGCGCGATACAGGCGAGCTCCAGATCGTGGGAGAAGACGGGCGGGTCTATGGTTCGGCCTCAGGGGCCGTGCGGGCCTGGCAGGTCAATGCGGCCGTCAGTGATGCGATATCGGCCGCGTTCGTGCGTCATCTGGCCGATCTGGGCCATGTCTCGATCCATAGAGTTCTGCCCTGCACAGGCGGGGCGGAAATCCGGCGCCTGCAGATCGCCCTTCACCAGCGCGGCGAAAGCTGGACCTCCATGCCGTGCACGACCCCGCCTTCCAACTTCCCGATCGGCGCCGAAGCTCTCGCGCGGCGCTGATTCCCAGATTGGCCACTGGCTGGATTTCCGCTCGACCCGAGATTTGCAATTAATTGCAGATCCCTAGAAGCCGCCTCATCGTCAGCATGTCAGCCGCCAGGCCGGATCCTTTGCCAGCAGGGCTTTCCTAAACAGCAAAACCGGGACGTGTTCCAGGAGATCTTGTCCGCTCTGTGCGGCTCCCGCATTGGCTGGCGGCCGTAGGGCACAAGGATGCAGCCGGCCGATGGGATTGCGCCAAGGTACAGAACCGCTCCGGCCAACAAAGTGGCCATACTCACAGTACCCACGTAGTTCAAGATGCTGGCAAATTCATGAAAGAGAACAGGTTCTCTGGGTTTCAGAACCGGTCATAGAAGCGGCCAGATATGCGGGCCGATGGATGCCGGGTCTGTTTCCTGAGCAGGGCGTCGTGAGCACGCCTGGCAGAGCTTGAGCCCCACCTTCCAGGTACGGGATCAATTGTTCAGGATCGAGGCCGTGCTGGCACCCTGATTTCTGCCCCTGGCGTGATTTGCAATTAATTGCAGATCATCACGCCGGATGCTTCTGCCAGGCAAGTGCGGCTCTGATCGCACAAAAGACCCTGCAGACACGGACAGCTTATGCTTGCCGGAGCGGGGGCAGATCAGGTGGAATAGATCCCGTTACGCCCTTATCTGGACCCGGACGGCATGGACGCTGCCTCAAGACGCCTCATCCGCCTGCTGCAGCAGGCTCACACGCCCCTTACCCAGGCAGACCTGCAGGCGTTATCGCGCCTGTCCCAGCCGACGGTCAGCAAATGGCTCGGCAGGCTGGAGAAATACGGCATGGTGAAGGCAGACAGCATCAAGCAGGGCACGGTCGGCCGACCCCAGAAGCTGTACCAGCTCAAGCCCCGCGCCTGTTACACGGCGGGATTCTATGTCGGTGATCAAGAGGTGATGACGCAGATCTTTGATCTGGAGGGACGCCCCGCCAGGCTCAATTACGAGGTGCTGCAGCCCTGGACCAGTCCTGTGCCCACCGATGACTGGCGGACCGTGACCCGGGTCATCGAAATGCATATGGCAGACTGGCAGAGGTCGGAGGCGACCCGCAACCGGCTCATTGCGGGCGGGCTTTTTGACACCCGCAAGGCCTCAGTTAAGGCGGATGAAGCGTATAGAACAGGGCGTGCATCAGGGCTGATCGCCGACGTGCTGGCGCGTTCCCTTACCGTACCCGTCATTGAGCTGACGCAAGGCATGGCGGCGCTCTTTCTGGCGCTTGATCGATATCCGGCTCTGGCTGGCCGCAGCTGTATCGTCATCACGCTTGGCCGCCCTGTCCGGATAGCCTTCTATCTGACAGGGACGCGCCACACACTGGCCAGCAGGCTGGATTCTGGCAGCCATACCGGAGAAATTCCCCTTGAGACGGAATGTCCGGAATGGCTGATGGCCAGCCACTCACCCCCCAAGTCAAGTAACGCGGCGCGTCTTCCGCAAGTGGCAGCCCGGATCTGTCAGGCCATCGTGCCAGATCTTGTCAGGCTGATGGGCAGAAGCTCTCCGGACATCATCATAACAGGGCCCGTCCAGACCCGTCTCATTGAAGAAGTGGCCTCCCAGCTTCCGGCCTTTTTCTACAAGGCTCGCTCTCCGGCGACTCCCTCTCATCTGACCCCTGTCGAGCTGCCGACCACAGAGCCGTGTCATCTGGCGGCACTGGCGGTGCGCGCCACCCTGCTTCTCCCCCGCTGACCGGCCCTGATGGTTCCCGACCCTCCCTGACAGCGGGGTGCGAGACGGGCCTTCGTTTCAACTGCCGGGGGTGCCTGTCAGGACCGGGCGGTCAGGCGTCCTGGAACGGCCGGGGTAATGGTGGGGTGCCAGGCCATTGCAGGTGATCCATCACCGCCGAGCGCCGCGCGCGATAAACGCACCATTCAGATATCCGGTTTCCTGCTTGGCATAGATCAAGGGGGAGCCCACAGGGCAGATGACCTCGCCGCCAGCGGCCGCAAGGACGGCATGACCTGCCCCTGTATCCCATTCCATGGTGGGCCCGAAGCGCGGATAGAGGTCGGCTCTGCCTTCAGCGATAAGGCAGAATTTCAAGGACGAGCCTGCGCTGACGATACGAGTGACGCCTTCGCGCTCGGCAAAGCGGCGCGCGGCATCATCGGCGTGCGAGCGGCTCATGACCGCGACCCGGCTCGTCTTGGGCGAGGGGCGTGCCTGAATGCGCCCGCCCGCGTCCTCGCTCCAGCGGTCACCGGCGCGTACTCTGCTGGCAAAGGCGCGCCCGCCACCCAGATAGAGCCGCTCCAATGCAGGTGCATAGACGGCGCCGACCACAGGGATGCGGTTGCAGACCAGTGCGATATTGATGGTGAACTCTCCATTCCGGCTGATGAATTCCCTCGTCCCGTCGACAGGGTCGACCAGCAGGAACTCCGAGCCGAGATCGGGCCGGACTCCGGCGGCAAAACTTTCCTCGGCCAGTACAGGCACGCCAGGCATAATGTCGGATAGCGCCTTCAGGATTACCGCCTCAGCTTGCAGATCAGCCTTCGTCACCGGTGAGCGATCATCCTTTGCCGCGGTGGCAAAATCGCTGGCATAGACCTCCATTACGGGCACGGCCGCGTCGAGGCAGATCCTTGCAAACTGCCGCGCCAGCGCGTCCTTCTCCCGGTCTGTCATGCCCTGCTCCTGTCGTGGTCCGGTGCGTTGAGGTGTCTGGCATGTCCTGCTGTGCCAGACAAGCAGGGGCCGGGGCAGGGCGGAACGGCAAACGGCCTGCCTTCTTGCCCGGCCAAAACATGCCTGCCCGGGCTTGCGTGTTATGATGGCGGGCTTATCAAGCTTGGGGAACAGCCCTTCGGGTGTGTTGGGGAGACCGGTGTGACATCGCAGCGCGACAGCATTGGTGAGCAGATAGCCCGGTATGCGGGGCGTCTTGGCAAGCCGCGAAAGGGCCGCACCCCTCTGTCCCCGCATTTGAAGGCGCTGGAGGCTGAGTCCATCCACATCACGCGCGAAGTGGCGGCCGAGTTTGCCAACCCGGTCATGCTCTATTCCATCGGCAAGGATTCGGCGGTGATGCTGCATCTGGCGCTGAAGG
>CAZCEG010000130.1:0-6665 GCA_964497275.1 uncultured Oceanicaulis sp. | reverse complement strand
AGGCGAGCTGGCATTCCTCCACGAGGCGCAGCGAGTTTTCAAACATCGCCTCGGTCTCGGTCGGAAAGCCCGCAATCAGGTCCGCCCCGAAGGCGATATCCGGCCGGATGGCTTTCAGGCGATCCGTCAGCGCAATCGCGTCGGCGCGCAAATGCCGCCGCTTCATGCGTTTCAGGATCATGTCATCGCCCGCCTGCAGCGAGAGATGGAGATAGGGGCAGAGCCGCTCCTCCTCCGCGATGGCGGCCATCAGATCGTCGTCGATCTCGATGGCATCGATGGAGGAGAGGCGCAGGCGTTTGAGGTCCGGCACCTGTTTCAGTATCGCCCTGACCAGCCGCCCAAGCTTTGGCTGGCCCGGCAGGTCAGTGCCCCAGCTCGTCATGTCGACGCCGGTAAGGACGACCTCTGAATGGCCTGTCTCGACAAGGCGGCGCACCTGATCAACCACCTCGCCCGCAGGGGCTGAGCGCGCATTGCCGCGCCCGTAGGGTATGATGCAAAAGGTGCAGCGATGGTCGCAGCCTGTCTGCACCTGCACATAGGCGCGCGCGCGGCCTTCGAGGCCATCGACCAGATGGCCCGCAAGCTCCGTGACCGCCATGATATCGCCGACCGATACCGCCTCCCCGCCCGTAATGACCGAGGAGCGGAAGGTGTCGGCTTTAAGCTTCTCCGCATTGCCGATGACCTGATTGACCTCAGGCATTTTTGCAAAGGCTGCAGGATCAATCTGGGCCGCGCAGCCCGTGACGATCAGATGGGCGTCCGGGCGGTCTTTCCTCGCGCGGCGAATGGCCTGACGGGCCTGACGCACGGCCTCATTGGTGACAGCGCAGGTATTGATGATGATGGCATCGGTCAGCCCTGCCTCGCGGGCATGGCCGCGAATCACCTCGCTCTCCCATGCATTGAGCCGGCAGCCAAAGGTGATGATGTCCACGCCGTCAGTGCCCTCGCCGCGCGCAGGCGCGGCCGGGTCTTCCGGTTCCAGCGGGACATGGGCTGTCGGGGCGGTGCTCATGGCCGCGATAAGTGAGCCTCAAGGCGTCACGGGTCAAGCGCGGCGGGTGCGCCGCGCTATTCTGCGGGTTCGGCCTGCGCCTGAACCTCGCGCACCTTCACCCCGCGCATATCCTCCACGATCAGCACATAGGCAGGCAGGAGGAGCAGGATCAGCGTGGAGGCAAAGAGCAGGCCGACGCCGAGCGAAATCGTCATCGGCACGAGGAATTGCGCCTGCGGGCTCGTCTCCAGCATGATCGGCAGCAGGCCGAGCGCGGTCGTCAGCGTGGTGATGGCGATGGGGCGGAAGCGCCGCGCGGTAGCCTCTGCAATGGCTTCGGCAGGCACATAGCCGCGCGCGACATTCATGTTGTAACGGTCCATCAGCACGATGGAGGCGTTCACCACTACGCCTGATAGCGCCACCATCCCGAACAGAGACGGGAATGAGACATCATAGCCCATCATGAAATGGCCAAGGACAGCGCCGCCAATGCCGAAGGGAATGGCGATCAGGATGACGATGGGCTGGACATAGCTGCCAAGCTGCGTCGCCAGCAGGGCGTACATGATGATGATCGCGAACAGGAAGCCCTGCCCGATGGAGCCGAAATCCTCTGCCTGATCGCGCCCTGCGCCCGACAGCTCCCAGCGCAATGCAGGAAACTCGGCCTGCAGGTCTGACAGCAGGCGGCGTTCCACGATGGCCCTGGCGTCATCGGGCGTCAGTATGGTGCGGTCCACATCGGCGGTCACCTCGATCACGCGGCGGCCATCGACGCTGTTGATGGAGGTCAGCGAGCGGCTCTCGGTGATGTTGGCGGCAACACTCAGAGGCAGCGCGCTGCCGTCGGGCGCCCGCACACGGAAGCGCGACAGGTCAGCCAGATCGGCGCGCTCGTCCTGCGGATAGCGCAGGAAGACGCGCACCTCCTCGCTGCCTCGCTGGATGCGCTGGATCTCTTCGCCGAAAAAGGCCTGGCGTGCCTGCCGGGCGATATCGACCGAGCGCAGGCCGGCTGCCTCGCCCGCAGGGGTAAGCGAAAATTCCAGCTGACGCTTGCCGAGCTCATAGCCGCTATCAATGCCGCTGACCGCCTCGATCTCGCGCAGGCCCGCGACCAGAGCGTTCACCGCGCGCTCCAGCTCGCCATTGTCCGGGTGGGACAGCTGATAGGCGATATCGGGGCTTTGCGGGCCCGCAGAGGCGGTGAAGCTCAGCCGCTCCGCCCCCGCAATCTGGCCGATGCGGTTACGCCATTCGCGCTCCAGCTCTGTCGATGACACGCGCCGCTGGGAGGACGGGGTCAGGCGGATATTGATCTGCGCGACATGGGAAGCGAGCGTGGTCGACGAGATCGAGCCCGGCCCACCAAACAGGCTGGTGCGCCCGCCAATGGTGGCGGATATGGAATCGAACACCGGCTCGCCGCGCTCTGCATATTCGCGCCGCATCGCTTCAGCTTCGTTCAGCATGCGCATGGCCGCGTCGCGGGTCGCCTCGAACGGCGCGCCGGTGGGTAGGGCAAGGTCAGCGGTAATGGAGTCAGACTCGATCACCGGGAAGAAGACAAACCGCACCGTGCCGGTAAACAGGAGCATCAGGCTTGCAAGCAGCACGCAGAAGCCTGCCACCGCGACGAGATAGCGCATGCGCCCGGCAAAGCGGGTCCAGCCGCGCAGCCATTTGTCCGCGATCTCGGCCAGCCAGCCATCGACATAAGTCTGCACGGCGCGCATCGGCCCGCGCGACCAGGTGGAGCCGCCCGCAAGCTGCGTTGGCAGGATGAAGAAGGCGACCACAAGCGACACGATAAGGATGGAGATGACGAGGATCGGAATGGGCCGTGTGATCTCGCCAAACGTGCCGCTGATGAAGACAAGGGGGCCGAAGGCCGCGACGGTCGTCAGAACGCCTACCAGAACCGGCGCAGCCACGCCGGTGATGCCTGCAATGGCCGCATCCTTGTTGGATCGGCCTTTCATGCGTTCCCGGTCGGTGTTTTCACCCACGACGATGGCGGCATCGACCACGATGCCGAGCACGATGATGAGGCCGAACGAGGTGATGAAGTTCAGCGTCACGCCCGCCGCGCCAAAGAGGGTAAACCCGCCCAGGAAGGCGATCGGAACTCCCAGCGCCACCCAGAAGGCGAGGCGCAAATCCAGCATCAGCACCAGCAAGAGGAAGACCAGCGTGAAGCCGAGAATGGCATTGCGCGCCAGCAGCGATATCCGCTCGCGGAAGACCTGACTCTGGTCGCTGGCCACCTGCAGGGTGATGCCGGGCGGCATGCTGGCTTCGCTGACAAACTCGATGGCCCGGGCGCGCACGCCCAGAAGGTCCTCATTGCCCCGCAATTGCACGTCAACAAAGGCGGCGGGCTGGCCATTGAACAGGTTCAGGAGCGGTTCTTCGGCAAAGCCGTCCGTGACAACTGCCACATCGCGCAGCAGGACGCGCGATCCGTCCGGATTGGCCCGCACCACGATTTCGGCAAAGGCCTCGCCGGTCTCCGCGCGGGCATTGGTGCGCAGCAGGAACTCGCCTGCCGCGGTGCGTATCTGCCCGCCGGAAAGGTCGATGGAGGAGGCGCGGAGCGCCTGCGCCACATCGGTGAAGGTCAGCCCGAACCGGCGCAGCGCCTCTTCCGATACGGCAATGGAAATCTCGTAAGGGCGCACCCCGCGCAGCAGCACGGTGGAAATGCCATCCACCGCCAGCAGATCGCGCTCCACCTGCTCGCCTGCCTGACGCAGGGCGCGTTCATCGACAGGCCCTGTGAGGACCAGCGTGAGCACGTTGGTCACGGGCTGGGGTATGCGGATTTGCGGCTGCTCGGCATCGGCAGGTGGAAAATCCACCAGCGCATCAACGGCGGTCTGCACGTCATCGCGCACGATGCGGGCATTGACGAACTCATTGATCTCGATGGTGACGGTGCCGACATTCTCCGACGCCGTCGCGCGCACTTCCTTCACGCCATCAAGGCCGATCACGGCTTCTTCCACGCGCCGCGTGATCGACTGCTCCACATCTTCGGGCGTCGCGCCCGGATAGATAACCGACACCACGATGGTGCGCGCGGTGAAGGTGGGAAACACCTCTGTGCGCATGGTTGCCGCGCTGATCGCCCCGCTGAGCAGAAGGAGGATCATCAACAGGTTTGCTGCCACCGGATTGGCAACGAACCAGCGGATCAGGCCCGCGCCGGGAAAACCCTGATCGGCGGGCGTATCGGGAGAGCCGGAAGGGCGGGCCCCGCTCATGGATTGCGCCTCTGCACGATCTCGACCGGGCCGTTCAGCACCGACTCCGGCAAGGGCGAGACGATAACGCCGTCACCGGCGGCAAAGGGGGCCACGAAGACCTGGGACGGTGTGCGGTCGAGCACCTGCACCTGAACCGGCACGATGCGGCCATCGCGCACGGTGCGCACCTGCGAGAGGCCTGCCAGCGCGGAAATGGGCAGGCTGTACACCTCGCCCATATCATTGCCGGTGATGCGGACGCTTGCAAACTGGCCGGGGCGCAGCTGTTCGGGATCATCAGGCCGGGCAAAGACCGTGATCAGGCGCGAGCGGTCATCCACACGCGCACCTTCGCGCACCAGCGTTGCCGTGAGCGTCTGCCCTGGCTGGCCTTCCAGCGTGAAGTGCACCGTGCGCCCTACCGCCGGGGCAATGCGCGCCAGTTCTTCAGGGCTCAAGGGGATGGCAATTTCCAGCGCATCCAGCGCATACGCCTCGCCATAGGACTGCCCGGCGCCAAGCTGCTGGCCGAGCTCCAGCCGCGTCTCCGCGATGCGCCCGTCAAAGGGATAGCGCAGGGCGGTACGGTCAAGATTGAGGCGGGCCTGTTCAAGGTCTGCCCGTGTGCTGATGACGCGGGCTCTGGCGGCCTCCAGCTGGGGCTCGAGGGCTGTCAGCGGCGCGATGGGCTCGCCCGGATAGAGCCGCTCCCACTCCTCGCGCGCCAGCACCGCTTCGGCCTCAAGGCGCTGAAGCGCGCTCTGCGCATCGGCGAGGGCAGCGCCGGCCCTGTCTACGGCCAGCCGGTAATTGCGCGGATCAATGCGGGCGAGAACGTCCCCCGCCTCGAAGCGTCCGCCGGCGCGCGCCGCTTCTGCGACCTCGACCGCCTGACCGCTGACTTCAGGGACCAGCGCGACCAGCGCGCGGGCCCTGACCGTGCCGGTTGTCTCCACCATCAGCCTGTGGGCAGCAGGCTGGGGCAGGATGATCTCCACCGGCGCGGCGACCGTGTCTGCACCATTGCTGTCGCGCGACGGACGCGCGGCATCGGCTGCGAGCCAGGCGGTCAGGATCAGGGAGCCGACGATCACAATCGCCACCACGCCCATCTGGATCCAGCCGATCCAGCTGCGCTCCTCGTGTGGCTGCCCGTCTTCGCCCTGCATGGAACGCCCTTCCGCCCGTAATGGTGAACAGCGTTCAAACTAGCGCCTGCGCTGCGTTTGCACAGTCGGCATTTTGCGATCATGACAGGAATTTCATGATGCCGGGGCGGTATCTGCCATCACAGGCTGAATTCATGCCTTACCGCCTTCCGATTGCGCCGCTAAGCTTGCCTTTCGGGAGGGCGATGCAGTCAGGGAAGCCGTTTTTGCGAGCAAGGTCAGGATCGTTGAGGCATGTCCTCGCCGCGGCGAGCGCGCTGGCGCTCATCACCGCGGCGGCAGGTGCCGTGCCGCTTGCCCGCATTGACGGGGTGGAGGATCCAGAGCTTCTGGCGGCACTGCTTGATGCTGCCGGGGAGGCGCCGTCCGTCTCCGATAATCGCTGGCGCAATCGCGAGCGGGCCCGCGCGGCGGGTGAGCAGATACGCCGCTATCTCGACTCCGAAGGCTATTTCGGGGCGCTGGTTGATCCGCGCCTTGATGACAACCAGCAGCCGCTGGTCAGGGTGCGTACCGGGCCGCGTTTCATCATCTCCGAAGCGGTGCTGATCTTCGATACGCCTGCGGGCGGTGAGCAGCCCGGCGAGGATGTCCGCGCGGCTGCCGGTGTGCGCGCTGGTATCCCGATGCGTGCGCGCGACATCATCGCGGCGGAAACCGCGATGGTTGAGGCCTTGCGCAATAATGGCTGGCCGCAGGCCCGCCCCGGCGAGCATGTCATCACCGCCGACCATCTCGATTCAACCGTCAGCGTTGAACTGCATTTCGAGACAGGCCCCTTCCTGCGCTTTGGCCAGCCGCAGCTTGCCGGTGGTCTGGCCGATCTGCGCGAGGGCTATGTCGCCAGCCTTGCCCCGTTCGAGCCGGGCGATCCGGTCAGCCTGCGCTTGCTGAGCACCTACACGCAGCGCCTGCAGGGGCTCTCAAGTGTTGCCCTTGCCGAGACGCGGCTGGCCCCCGGCGATCCGGGCAGCGAGGTCCGTGATGTCGATGTGCGCATGGAGCCGACCCCGCGCCACCGGCTGCAATTGTCCGCGCGCTATGCCACCACCGAAGGCCCGGGTGCGGAGGCCGAATGGGCGCGCCGCAACCTGTTCCGGCGCGATGAGACCCTGACGCTGATCGGCCGTGTCGCGCAGCTCAATACCGGGGCAGAGGCGCGTCTTCTGATGCCGAACTGGCGGCGCTTCGCCCAGACGCTGGAATTTGGCGGCGGTATCGCCATGGAGCGCACCGACG